>JAUVAN010000067.1 GCA_030591725.1 Deltaproteobacteria bacterium | reverse complement strand
GTCAAAATGAGTCTGGCACCATTGGAGGAAAAAAGATGACTGGCACCGTTTTTCAGGGGCTAACATCGCGAAATAAATGAAGAATAAAAGTGACTGGCACCGTTTCAGGTGGACAGACCTACATAAACGTCTCGAGGTAATCGAACATGGGTTCGGAGTACCAGGGTCTCTTGCCGTCGAATCGCGCCCTGATTCGTCTTTGCTTGTCGAGGATGAAGGTCTCCGGATATTTCACCGTGCCGAAGATGCCCTTCCCGATCTTGTCATCGGGATCGAAGAGCACTCTGAGGTCGGTGCCCTTGGGGAAGTAATTTGCCACGTCCTCCCACTTTTCCGCGACAGCGATGGTGATGAGCGCGGCGCTGCCGAGATCGCCGATGCGTCGGTCCATTTCGGTCAGCTCCGGGACCTCCTCTCGACATACAGGGCAACCTTCGGACCAGATGTTGACGACAAGAAGATCCACCGAAGAGAACTGCGAGAGCCTTACCTTGTTGCCGAAACGATCCAGGGCCGTGAAATCCGGAACGCGCCTGGCATTAGCCATGTCGCTCTCGACGAAATCCGGCGCAATCACCTTCATCTCGGACATGCGATGCCAGTCCATCCCCTCCGCTACCGCCCCGGAATAGCTCCAGAACAACAGGACCGCAACAACCCCGGCAATACCAAGCGCCAGCATCTTTCCCGGAACGGCATTTCGAGTGTCTTTCTTGCGGTTAACCATGTCGAAAACAACCTATCACTTGGTCTGGTCCAACTCTAGAACAATCGGTAGTATGGGAATCGCTTGAGAGATGACAAAATGACTACGCGCAAAATAGAGATCAACTTCGATGACGCAAACGCCCTGAAAACGGAGTTCAAGGCCAACCTGATTTTTGGCGGAGCCTTCTGCGCAAACACCACGGACATGGAGTCCGGGGACATTTGCGAAATCGTCCTGAATCATCCCGAAACGGAAGACACTTACTCGATCAACGCCCGCGTTGTCTCGGTAGTAGCCGTCGGCCCCCAAAAAGGATCTGCGTTCGCGTTTCTGGATTTTGGACCCACCGATAAATCCGACATCGAGGCGTTCATCAACGCTGAGAAGCCCTCCGATCCGGCCGGGAAAACGGGCGATCAACCCGTCTTCGAACGAATAAAAAATCTACCGATGGCCCAACTACAGAAAATGGCCAGGGAGGGTTCAACCTCCGAACGCGTGGCTCTCGAGCGAAAGTTCGGAAATGTTGTCTGGGCAGATCTGCTCAAGCACACTCGAATCACCCTGCCCGAAATCGCCCGGATCGCGCGCAAGGGCGCCCTGCCCCTCCCTCTGCTCGACAAGATCGTGAGCAACGCGGCGTGGTTGCAGTCCCCACTAGTCAAGAGAGCCCTCCTCGCAAACCGCCGGTTGAACAAGGAACAGGCGCGGAGGATTCTCCAGACACTGCCCAGAAGTGAGCTCCTGCTGGTTCCCAGACAGGTCAGCTACCCGTCATCTGTTCGCGAAGCGGCAAAAAAAATCCTTCACAAATGACTCGCCCAAAGCCATCGCTGCTGCTGATCGGATTGGACGGCGTGGGCCCGGAGATTCTCGAACCCCTGGTGGAAGCCGGAGATCTTCCCAACCTGTCCAGGCTGAGGGATGCGGGCGCCTATGGTCCCCTGAGATCGACCACACCGCCCACAACCTTCCCCGCCTGGAGCAGCTTCCTCACCGGCGTCGAGCCGTCGAGTCACGGAATTCCCGACTTCACGATAAGAGAAGGCTATCGAATAACATTTGCGGGGACGGCCGATCGCCGTGCGCCCACCTGGATGGAGCATCTGGAATCACACGGCCTTCGCGTGGGCGCCGCCTGGTTTCCCATGACCTATCCGCCACTCCCTCTCCTGGGATATCACATCTCCGGGTGGGATTCTCCGGTAACGTCCCGCGGCGACTCCTCATTCGTCCATCCGAGCGCGTTGCATACGGATCTGGTTTCTCGATTTGGAGAAGAGCACCTGTCCTTCGATACCATCGACGAGTTCTCCGATACCGACAACTGGCACATCGCCACAGCGGAGGCCCTCCTCAAGCGCATCGAAAAACGCACCGACATCGCCCTTCATTTACTCGCGAAACATCCGGTGGATGTCGCCGCATTCTATTTCGGTCAAACCGACACTGCGGCCCATCACTTCTTCGCGTTTCACGATCCGTCCTCTCCAAGACGCCCCGAGACATTCGATCCCCGCCTGTCCCACGCCCTTCGCAACGTGTACATTGCGGCTGACGAGGCCGTAGGTAGACTGGTGGAGAACGTGGATGACGATACAACGGTGATGGTCATGTCAGATCACGGTTCGGGCGGCTCATCGGATATTGCCATCTATCTCAATCGAATGCTTCAACGAGCCGGCCTGCTCGAGTTCAGGTCGGCCAACAGGCAAGGAATCGATCCTTCCTTCATTCGCGGCAAGGCGGTGGGGCTCCTGCCCAGACAACTCAGACGCCCCCTCTTTCGTTTCTCCAAAGGACTCGTGCCGGCGCTGGTGGAGTCTCGATTGCGAATGGGCGGGATAGACTGGAGCCGTACTGTAGCCTTCTCCGAAGAGATCAACTACGCCCCCTCGATCTGGTTCAATCAATTGGGAAGAGAGCCGGACGGTGTGATGCCGTTTGGTGAACGTGAGAATATCGCATCCGAGGTCGAGCAGGCCGCACATGAACTAGTCACCCCGAGCGGCGCTCGACTCGTTCACCGCGTCATCCGGCGAGAGGAGATTCATCACGGCGCTCATCTCCATCGTTTTCCCGACCTGACTCTGGAGCTTGCGAACATCGACGGATTCACGCCCGTATGCCTGTCCTCGAGGGCGCACCGAGGCGACCCGGTCGGGTGCCTCGGGCCGGATGCCATGCTCGGTCGAAAAGGCCGATCAATGCCGGGTTGCCACACTCCCAACGGAATCCTCATGCTGAGCGGCCCCGGCGTCCCAGACAGGCAAATCGAAGGGGCCCGGATCCACGATGTTCCAATGCTCATTTGCGCCGCCACCAACACTCCGGCCGCGCCCTGGTTCGAGGGGACCTCCCCCGAGGGCCTCATGGAGCCACCCGAACAAAAAAAGAATGACCGAACAAATGATCTGGTTTCAAATAAGACGACTCGGTCGTACACTCACACGCAAGAGAAAGTGGTGGCTGAACGTCTGAGGAGATTGGGATACTTTGAGGACTGACCTCATGGAACGCAAGTTGATCTCCATCGTGGTGCCCGCCTTCAACGAGGAAGGCAACCTGCACGATCTCAAAAATGAGATCGAGGCCGCCCTGCGTCCTTGTGATCACGATTGGGAGTTGATCATCGTGGACGACGGATCCACGGACGGCACCGCAGAAGTGATCGCAAAGCTCGCAAATTCGGACCATCGTGTCAGCGGCATATTCATGGCCAGGAACTTCGGACATCAGAACGCGCTCCTCGCCGGTCTCGAAGAAGCTACCGGCGACGCGGTCGTAACCATCGACGCGGATCTGGAGCAACCTCCATCAGTTATACCGCAAATGATCGCTCTGTGGGAAAAGGGCAACCAGGTAGTACACAGCGTCAGGAAGGACCATCCCAGGGCACCGTTCATCAAGAAAGTGACCTCTCGCTGGTTCTATCGTGTCTTCAGCTTCCTCTCGCGGATCCCCATGGAGCCGGGAATGCTCGATTTCAGGCTGCTGGATCGCAAGGTTGTGGACGCCGTTCTTTCCATGCCTGAAGCTGACTTTTTCCTGCGCGGCATTGCAACCTGGATAGGCTACAAGCAGACCCGCACTCCATACCAGGCCGGTCTGCGAAGATCCGGCAAGACCAAGTACTCCATGAGCAAGATGATCGGGTTCGCCGCGCGCGGCATCACATCATTTTCGACTTTCCCCCTGCGTCTGGCCACGTACATCGGCGTTGCGATGACCCTCTTCTCGCTGGGTTACGGTGCCTACGTGGGTGTACGCCACTTCTTGTGGGAACACCCCCAACCGGGTTATGCCTCCACCATTATTCTCATCGCACTCCTCATGGGGATCCAGTTTCTGCTTATTGGCGTTCTCGGAGAATACGTGGCGCGGATCCATGTAGAGGTGAAGCGACGCCCCCGATATATCGTCGCCAACCGCACCAGATCGCAACGTGAGAAACAGCCGAAAACCAGGAACATTCAAGAAATCGACCTTCCGCATTCCAAACCAGATCGAAAAGAACCAGATCGAAAAGAACTCCGAGAAGTAAAAAGAGCACGAGACGACGTTTGTCATTGAGGATCCTCCATCTTTTCGCGGGCCCCTTTCCCACCGTGCAGGGAACGCAAGTCCTCGTGGGGCAGACGTGCGACCTCCTCTCCCGGGGCGGTCATGACGTTCACCTGCTTTGCTACGCGTACTCCGGATCAAGAAGGAAGCACGAGTACACCATTCACCGGATCCCCGACACTCCCCGTTTCAATAGCGAGCAATCGGGACCTCACTGGAAAAAGGCGTTTCTCGATCTATCTCTGGTGATCCACTGTCGCCAACTTTGTCGAAAGATCCGCCCTGATATTGTCCACGCACATCATTACGAGGCACTCCTCGCCGCCCACGTGGCCGATCCAGCAAATTCATATCCCCTTGTATTTCATCTCCACGCCCTGATGGAGCCTGAATTGCGCACCTATCTCCAGAATTCCCTCGCCCCTGCAGCGAACATCATTGGCAGTGCGCTGGATCGATTTACCCCTCATCTGGCGAATCGGGTCATCACAGTCAACTCGTGGATTCGGTCTCACCTGATCTCCATGGGGTTCGATCCGGACGATGTAGATACCGCCAACCCTCCCGCCGACGTTCCGAAAAACGTTCACGCCCGCCCCCCAGGACACCCCAACCGGCGGTTAACCGCTGTGTACGTTGGAAACACCGACAATTATCAGGGGCTGGATGAATTACTGTCAGCCATGGGAATGCTGAAACCGGACACAAGAGGCAGATTGCTGTTAGACCTCGTGATCCATGGCGACGCCCTTCGATTATCGAACGAAATCGCAACCCATGGGCTTACAGACCTTGTCCGTATCGTCGAGCACGGATCCTTTGAGAACGCATGGGATCACACAATCAACGCGGATTTTGCAATAGTGCCTCGCCACTCGCCTGGAGGAATTCCTATCAAGATTATCAACGCCCTGGCTGCCTCACTCCCGGTCCTCGCAGATCGTCGGGTAGCCGTGGACTTGTTCGACGGGAAGGAGGCCTGGCTAGTGGACATGAGCGATCCCCCATCGATATCTCGAGGCATCGAGAGGATGGTCACCGACGATCTGCTTCGTAAAAGGTTGTCCTCAGGAACATCAAACGCTGTGAAGCGGTTGTATTCAAAAGAAAGCTATCTTGCCACCCTGGAAAACGTGTATGCCAAACTCCCGTCCCAACCCAAGCGTTCCAGACACATTTGAGATATTTGAGATTGATGAGCGAGGAAATCGCGCTCGGCGCAGGATCGAGATCAGATCCGTGCGCTCGGGCATAAGGTTTGCCGTTTCAATTCCATTTCAGGGATACGTGAACAACTGATTTCGGGACTATGAGCGCACCGGTGCACTCGATAGTACCGAGAATGAATGACTTGCGGGCGTTACAAACGACGGCAGGAGGTCGTCACGTCGAATCGGCGACGCACACCGTTATCAGCGGCGGTCTGAATGAACCATCCGGGAACTTCGCGTCGAAAACGCCGGATAGAAACTTTTCGGAGGCTTCGCGAAAAAGCACGAGAAACTCCCGCCATTTGATCTTGTATTTGTCTGCGGCCTTTTTCGTCGACGAGTGACACAGGGGCTGCGGACCGCTCTTCTTCTTGTTCCTCGGCCTGTCACGAGGATCGATACGAGCCCGCATTGACCTGTCCATTACAGGGCGCTTCGCCTCCTTGCGCTCCTTTGCAAAATCGGTTTCTTCCTTGCTTACACGCTTGCGCAACAGCGTCTGCCGCCTGTGCTCGCTGTATCTTTCCCACTCCGGAATCGGAGAAAGTTTCACCGTGACCCACTTCTTGTATTCGCCAATGGGCTTCTTGTTCTTCTTGCCACCTTCGTCCCACCACCGAACCCAGTCGATGTGGTAGAAACGCTCCTCTTCGCCGCTCGCGAGCTGGTCGAACAGCGTGAGGCCCTCCCAATCCGAAACCTTCTCGCACAGGCCGTCCTTCACCGGGTTGGTCAACGCGTACATGAACTGCTGCTCGACCATTTCGTCGTCGATGCACTCCTCGCTTCTGTTGCGTGTGGACCAAACCGGCCCCTCGCGGTCCCAGAGTTTGTTGAGCCCGCGGGAGAGTAATCCGTAGAAGAGCTGGTCGAAGCGCGACATGTTGTCCAGGGCGTCGGGGTGGTCGTCCATCGGCGCGCGCCCGAGCTGCATGGTGTTGATGTTGGCGACAGCCCAGTAGAGTTTGACCGGGACCATCGCCTGGGCCCTGCCGAGACACGCGCCGACAAGGTTTCTCACCTCGGGCGTGGGCTTGAGCAGAAACTGCCTGTCTACGGTTCGTTTGACTTCTGTGTATATGGCGTCGGGACGCCACCTTCTTGGTCTTCTTGCCATGTGCGCTCCTTCTTCACCCTCCTTAATCGGACGCCTGGCGCGAAAGTTGCCAAAAATCGTCATCCAATCGAAAAAAATGTGTCTGGCACGCTTGGGGCTTGGGATCTGTGCTTGCAAAAGGGAGCGATGGTATTCCAAAAATGAAATACCGATTTCTGGCCTCACCGATTTATTGTGAGCTGCAAGGTTTCGAGAAGTCCCATTTCCACTGTAAAAATATGGGGTTCATCTCGATTTCGCTACCACGCCGATTGTAGGCATGCCCGTTGCATTACAGATCCTTTCGAACAGGGAAGAGGTTTCCTTTTCTACCACTGATGCCGACTCTGATCTTCGGACACTATTTGACGTTCTTCCTCCACGTTGCTCATGCTGACCCGTAGTCTGAACCACCTTCTGCCCTCTTCCCGAATCTCTCTTCCCCTCTCCCACTATTAACAGTGGGAGGGGGGAAGTTTTTTCTTTTGTCCCTGACATCAAATGTGCAAACTTCCCTGCAATGAACTTGAAAACCTTTCCAATGCTGCCGCTCGCGATGATCGCGGCTGCCGTCATCGGCACCCTGTGGTTCCTGGCATATCATTACCTGACTCTGGAGGACGTCAAACAACTGACCAACACGCTGTCACGGTATTCCAGGGAACACCGCTCCATCGTGATCGCCGCCTTGCTGGGATCCCAGATGATCGGAATGGCCTTCTCCATGCCCACAAAGGCACTCCTCACGATCATGGCGGGCGCTCTTCTGGGTCCCGGGATCGGTTTCTTCACAACCTTCACCGGAGTCTTGATCGGCACCACGGGTCTTTTCTTCGCTACGCGTAATCTCTTCAGGCACAGCGCTCGCGAACGATTTGGGCATCGCGCTCAAAAACTAGAAGAGCGACTGCGCCGCCGACCCATACTTGCGATCGCGGGGATGCGACTCATTGTCAACCTCCCCTACGGCCCTATCACCATAGCGGCTGCCCTGACCAACTTGCGATATCGTAACTTTCTCTATGGATCGTTTATCGGAGACATACCAGTAGTCCAGCTGTATTCGCTGGCTGGGAAGCATCTGACAACTCTCAATAGCGCTTCGGAGGCAATCTCACCTCTCGCTGTTGTAATTCTGGCTGCCACGGGGATATTGCTGATCGTCGGCGCCCTGGGTGAACGCAAGGAGAAAACGCGTTCTTGAACCCTCTAACCTGCTTGATGCGCCAAATGCAGGTTAAGAAACAAAAAGCTTCTTGCTGGCAAAGTTTGGGTCGCAGGTGAGGTTAACTCCAAGATGTCGCAAGCCCTTCTCGTCTCCGGGGGGCGGCAAGTGGGTTGTATGCAGCTCACAACCTTTGAGCATGGCCAGCTTCTGCATCGCCTCATGTGCGGTGGGATTTGTTGTAGAGCTGATGCTGAGAGCAATCAGTGTCTCCTCCAAATTGAGGCTGATCGATTGCTCCCCAAGGATCTCCTTTCGTAGCTTGCCAATAGACTCGATAATATTGGGGCTCAGCAGATCGAGGTGATGAGGAATGCCGGCCAGCTCCTTGATTGCGTTGAGCACCAGGGAGGACACCGCATGCAAAAGTGGCGAGTTGTGTCCGGTGACGATTTTGCCGTTCAGCAACTCCACCGCTGCGGCGCTGAACACTCCCATGTTACCCTTCTCTGTCTTGGCCTCGGCTGCTCGTGCTGTTTCCCTCGCCGGCCTCACAACTGAACGGTCTTCGGGCTGAATGTCGAACTCCTCCATCAGGTTCTTTACCCGGCTAACGGATTCGGGTTCTTCCAACCCGGCGACCACGTCACAAGAGTAGCGAAAGTAACGACGAACGATCTCCTGCTTGCCCGCCTCAACGGCCGCTTCATCGTCGATGATGGCAAATCCCGCTCTGTTTACGCCCATATCAGTGGGCGACTGGTAGAGGGTCTCGCCTGTTATCTTTTCGATGCTCCTCTTCAGCAAGGGGAAGGCTTCAACATCCCTGTTGTAGTTGACTGCGCTGACGCCGTAGGCTTCCAGATGGAACGGATCGATCATGTTGACGTCGCGAAGATCTGCCGTGGCCGCCTCGTACGCTGCGTTTACAGGATGCCTGATTGGCATGTTCCAGATCGGAAAGGTCTCGAACTTGGCGTATCCCGCTCGAACTCCCCGTCGATACTCGTGATAGATCTGAGATAAACACGTACCCATTTTTCCACTGTTGGGCCCAGGGGCGTTTACCACTACCAGTGAACTGCTGGTCTCAATAAAAGGGTTGGCGCCGTATCCATCTTCGCTTACCACGCGATCCACGTCTGCAGGGTAGCCCTTGATGGCCTTGTGCCGATACACCTTCACTCCACGGCGTTCCAGTTTCTTCTGAAACGCCTCGGCCGCAGGCTGTCCGTCAAAACGCGTAATGACCACCGCACGAACCTCCAGGCCCCATTCCCGAAGATCGTCAATGAGCTTGAGCGTATCCGAATCGTACGTGATACCGAAGTCGGCGCGGATTTTTCGCCGTTCGATGTCCCCGGCATAAACGCAAAGGATGATCTCTGTTTTACTTTTCATCCTCTGGAGCAGGCGAATCTTCACGTTGGGATCGAAGCCCGGTAATACCCTCGACGCGTGGTAGTCGAACAGCAACTTGCCACCGAATTCCAGGTACAATTTGTTATCGAAACGATCTATACGCTTGAGGATTGCCTCGGTCTGCTCGGCCAGATATTTCTCGTTGTCGAATGCGGTAATCATGTTCTCATGTCCTCGAAGCTCTCGTGGAGTTCGTGGATGAAGTACCATTGGGGATGGTATTTCCTCACCCGCTTCTCGAGAGATTTGTAGAAGCTCTCGATAATGTCGCCGTCTGACAGGTAGTGCCTGTCCACCTCGTATCGAAAAGTCTCATCGGATGTCCTCACCAGGAACGGCGTGAGAATCACGACCTTGTCGTCTGTAAATGGCTTGAGGATCAAATCCATGCCGGTACCGCCGAACAGGGTCTTGCCCAGCAGCTTGACCGGCCTGCAGAAACGATTGTTCTCGTCGTACACGTTGGACACGATCTTCTTGAGCATGAGAAGCCGCAACATCTCGCCTGGCACATCTACGCTTGAGTCCGCCACGTTCAGCAGATTTGCCCGAGCTGTTCCGTACTTTTTACTGATGATGTCCACGGTGTTAGCGAGCATGCTCCCAACGGGTTCTGGAAAGTTGCCAACAGTGTTGACCTCCAGTCCGTTAACCATGAGTACGCTGGCCATGAAATACGTGGCACCGAAGTGAGACTGGCCAATAAAAACCGCCTTGCCGGCTTCACGGGCCTCGGCGAGGTGCTCAAGGCTGTCACCCACGTCGATACGGTTCTTGGCGATCCAGTAGGCCTCATAGGTCTTGACCAGAACAAACAGTTTCTCGTAGTAGTGCACAACGATCTCGCGCAGTACCTCGTCGAGCGCCGCCCCCGCACCCGGCAGTCCCATCCTCGCGAGGTTGTCGGCAACGACCTGAGCTTGATCCGGGTGCTGCTCGTAGTAGCGCATGCCCATCTCGATGATCTTCGGGCGCCCGAACTTCCACGAGTTCTTCTTGACCAGCTCGAGATTTTCCCTGGTTGCCAGGAATGAACCGATGCTCATGAAGCTCTCGTGGGCTTGCCACCGTTGGTGCTGGTCAAGTTTGCCTTGCTCAGATCGAGGATCTGTTTTGGAACCGGAACGATCCTCTCGTTCTCGTCGCGAAATTCCACATCCGTGGTTGCGTCCACAACAACCTTGCTAGTTCCCGCGAAGACAATCCGCTGCCCCATGGTGATCTTTTCCTCGGTGATGTTCAGGATACCGGTATAGACTTCCAGGTTGTCCCCCAACTTCGATGAGTTGAGATACCGCAGGTCCATCCGGGAGACGTTGCTTCTGTTCTTGGCCATCCATGCACTCGCGCTCAGATCCGCCCAGACAGCCCGCACCATTTCAAATAGCGCCCGCTCGCAAAATCTGGCGTAGGAAACATGGTAGGTGATCTGCTGGGTATCCGTATCCTCGAAGTACACCCGAAAAGGCGTCCGAAATGGAAACCGCTCTTCGACGCCGAATGGAACAGGCTCTGACATCTCCTCGGAAATCCCGGGGATCTCATGTTTGCACTCCACAACCTCGGGAGGCGCCGGTATGAGGTTCATTTCCCTGTCGAGAAAGAGCACCTCCACGTTTGCATCTACAACCAGATCCCCCGTCTTCACGTTGACGATGCGCTGATCAAAAGATGCCCGGTGTGTTGTCACACGCCGCAACCCTGTTCTGACCTCGAGTTCGTCAGCGAGGCCCACGATTGTGGCCAGCCTCGCTTCCAACCGGTAAACATTGATCACGTATTTGTCCAGCCATGACTCATCGTCGGCATCGGCACATATTTTTTCTATTGCCTCCACTCTCCCACGATCCATGTAGCGAAGATATGAGGAGGCGTCCGCGTGACCACGCGAGTTAAGATCGTCACCGTAGACACGCACCCCGAGGCGATAGCGATAGTGCTCCCGTTCAACCTCTTCGCTGAGCACGCGATCCACTGCCGACGCGCGAACGACCTCCACCTTTGAAGTGGGCTCCTTCCGTGTCTCTTCTACCAATGCGATCTTGGATACCTTGTACGGAGACCTGGTTTCCGCCATTGCTACAGATGCGGTCTGAACCCCGGACATCATCGCACCCTCGTACCCTCCCCCCGACCAGGTCCAGGCGCCGGTAAGAAAGAGCCCAGGTATCGGTGTCCGGTTCACGAGGCGTTTGCTATTGGATTGGTCCAGTGTCTGAGCCAGGCCACATACCGCCCCTCGGTGGTTCTTGCTGAAACGAGCGATCGTCCTGGGTGTGCCCATTTCGTGAACGACCACGTGGTCCTTGAGGCCCGGAAACCGCTGATCGTATTTGTTCAACAGCTTCTCCGCCACCAGCTTTTTTCTTTCGAGGTATGCATCATTGTCCAGATCGAGCCAGTCATTCGCCGGAGTCAACTCCACCGCGGAAACAATTCCACCGCCGGTGGGACACATTGCTTCATCCAGACCTTCGTTACTTGTTATGCACCAATCCGTATGCTCAACCTCGTTGTCCATCACGCGACGATAGGATTCATTCCAGTCGAAACCGTGGTTGTAGAAAAAGTTACCCCTGGGTATTCCCACGCGGCTTGGAGGGCAGTCTAGCCCAAGGTATGTCGCGTACATGGAAAGGGACGGCTCCATCTTCTCCAGCCTGTACCTGTAGATCTTGGACACCGCGTCCTCGCTCAAAAGGTCGAAGAAGGTTTGTGTCGGACTCACCCCGCTGATCACCGTTGACGCTTTGACGACGCGGCCATTTTCCAGCTCGACGCCGCTCGCAACACCGTCCTCCATCAATATGCGGGCTACCGGAGTTCTCGGCAGACATTCCCCCCCCAGCTCGCGGAGTTTCTCCACCATAGAGCGGATGAGGGCTCCGCCGCCGCCGACGACATGATAGGCGCCTTCGAGCCAGCCCGCCGCGAAGACGCAGGTGGTGAAGTTGGCCGAGGACCTGTCCGGCGGCAAACCCACGTACATCCACATCTGCCCGAGCACGGCCAGGAGCTTCGGATCCGTAACGTGTTCCTTCAACACCTCCGCGAAGGTGCTCTCCGTATAGTGGGCGCTCAGAGTATCCCTGTTGTGAATGTCGAAATCCGTTACGATGTGGGGGCCGATCACATCGTGCTTCAATCTGGGCATGAACTCAAAAAGAGACTTGATTCCCCGCTCCTCGTGGGGAAACAACTCCACGAGCTTTGCGAGGATACTCTCGCGATCATTGGGCATGTCCACAAAAAGTCCGGGAAACTCGGCCGTGAAGAGACTGCTGGATCGTACAATCCGCAGTTTGTCGAAGACACCCAGGCTCTTCAGAATCCCGTGGGCCATGCTGCCGGGGTCAAGACCGCCGGTGTAGTGCAGGGAAACGTCGAAATGGTAACCCTTTCGGCGGAACGCCTGGGCGTAGCCCCCTGCCACTCGATGCTGCTCGAAGACGCAGACCTTGAGCCCCTGTCTGGCCAGCTCTGTGGCACAGGTGAGCCCTCCGAGGCCGGCGCCGATCACGAGCACATCGTATCCCTCGAGAGAAGATCCTTTTCCCTTGTTATTGCCCCCGCCCATCATGATCTAGTCTTCCTCCCTCGGTGCAATTGCCTTGAGAACCAGTCGCTCCATTGCCAGGATCAGTTTTCCGTCCAGATCCCTGACAGCCAGATCCATGACGGACTGTTCGGCGGTTATCTCCTGCGCGCGACATATAACGACAGCATCTCTACCGCTCAGATCACTGGCGACATGGAGCGCACCTATCTCGAAGGGGATCTCCATCACATCGTGCCGAATCATGGCCCATGCCGCTGCGACCTGCACTGCCATGTCCGCGAGCACCGGGTTGAACACAAACTCCCCGGGAACCTCCAGCAGGGCTGCCGCCTCATCCGTGATTGTCACGGTGCTGTAGAACATGTCTCCCTTCTCCATGGTGGCGTTCAGTCCCCTGAACACGGGACCCGTCTTGAGTGCGCCGGAGAACTTGGAATCGAGCATGCTATAGAATGACGCCCCCGTGGCGGATCCCTCTTCATGCAAGCTCTTGAGGTCCTTCTTCGAAATAACCAGCCCCTCATCGTCAAGGAGATCACCACTGACAAGCCTGCACGTGGAGTACGCCAGGTTCGCAAGACCCTTATCCCCCAGCGCAGGTCTCTGGGCCGGCACCAGCATCATGAAGTCGTCCTTGCGAATGATCTCTACCTCCAGTTCATCCCCGCGCAACTGCAGGGGTCGCCTGAACTGGATATCGGTGGGCGTCACTCCCTCACCTTCGATGGCTTCCGCGAATATCTCGGTGACGAAGGTGCCGGGCACCACTGGTTCCATCTTGACCAGATGTTGGTTGATGTACACGTCCCGCTCAAGGGAGAAGTTGGCCGTGGCTCCCTTGTCTCCCTGCGCCGGATCGACCAACCTGGCTCTCGGACGCGCGGCGGCGGGGTGCTCTCCGATCTTTCGAATCTCCGAGAACTCGGCCGATTGGTTGAAAACCGCGAGTCTGCTGTGGGCGCTTCCGGTCAGCCCTTCCATGAAAAAGGCAACGCCTTCGTCTACCTTCAGCGGTGTCAGGCCGGCTTGCTCGAAGCGCTTGCCCTCCTCCACGCTCACCATTCCCGCGCCGACCCAGGCCGTCCATTCGATCGTCTGTGCGTGCAATCCGGGATGGACGGCGCGAAGACCCGTGACGATCCAGGCCAGCATATCGTTTGCAAGGGCATAATCCGTCTGCCCGGAGTTGCCGAACAACCCGGCAATGGATCCGAACCCCGAGAACATCTTAATTTTCGTCCAATCGAGTTCGTCTATCATGGTGAACACGGGCGTGAGCTTGGTGTCCATCGTCCGGGCGATAGCCTCATCCGTCAGCTCGGTAACCAGCTTGGCTTTTTGCACTCCCGATCCATGAACAACGCCCCGGACGGTATCTTCAGACATTATCTGCCC
>JAUVAN010000167.1 GCA_030591725.1 Deltaproteobacteria bacterium | reverse complement strand
CGTCACCTTTCGTATTATCCGTAGGCTAACCTGCATAATTCGCCAGCCTGCCGGTAAAATCGCGTATCCCGCGCCGTCTTTGGCCGTGCTCGACTCTCAGTCGTCGATGCATCGACGGATGCGCCTGCCTCCTTCGATCCTCCGCTCGCCCAAATCCGGACACGGTCTTCACAATTTTACTTCGGTATTTGGCGCATTAAGCAGGCTAAGGCAACTCTGCCGCGAATCCGTCCTTCTGGCACAGACTCGAACTTCTGTAGGGATTATTATCTTATCTATGGACAGTTTGTCGGAACCGGCGTGCAAGAGTCGTCGAGGTTGTTGTTGACCCAGATATAGGCGGGTCCGGCAGTGATCTGATCCAGCAGGTCGCACGCCTCGCAGTCGGGCAGGGCGGAGTTATCGTAGATATACAAGTACCCCTCCACCGAGGTGAGGACGCCAAGGCCGTCTACGTTGGTCAGGGCGTCGTTCCAGGAGATTGACAAGTACCCGCTCACCGAGGTGAGGGCGCCAAGGCCGTCTACGTCGGTCAGGGCGTCGTTCCAGGAGAGTAGCAAGTACTCGCCCACCGAGGTGATGCTGCTCAGACCGTCCAGGTTGGTCAGGGCGTCGTTCCAGGAGATTGACAAGTTCCCGCCCACCGAGGTGAGAGTGCTCAACCCGTCCAGGTTCGTCAGGGCGTCGTTAACCATAATGTGCAGGTAACCGACCACCGAAGTGAGGCAAATCAGCTCGCTCAGGTCGGTGCACGAAGGGCAGTTGATAGTAAGGCTTCCCGATATGGATGTGTATCCCGCGAGGGTTGCGACGTCCGTTTGTGTGCCGATCTCGAAATCGCCGCTGTACTCTCCCAGGTTGCACTCGACCGGGCCGGTATCCGTATCCGTGTCGGCATCGGTGTCGCTATCGGTGTCGCTATCGGTGTCGCCATCCGCATCCGTATCGATGTCCGTGTCGGTATCCGAGTCGGTGTTCGTGTCCGTATCCGGGCCGGCATCTACACTCAGGCTGCCTACTTGATGACAACCAAACGCCAACACGCCCGCCAACCCGACAACGATGAGGTATCTCATCCCCCGTCCTTTCATCTCGCACGTGGGAGCATTCTATCGACTTTCGGAAGAGGGCACTACCGAGCTTGCTTCATTTCCGGAACTTCAGATAACGGTGATTTCGAACCAGTCGTAGTAGTTGGTCGGCGTATCGGTGATGGTGTGGTTTTGCTGCACGTCGTCGAGGAGGGTTGTCGCGCTTGCCGCGTTGTCGTCGGGTTCATAGGCGTCCACGTCGTCGTGATCCATGCCCGGGGCCTCCGCCGTGTAGGTCCCTGATATTCCCGTGTAGTAGATGATGGAGTAAGGTCCGTAGCCGTTGGTGGCGTAGGATCCCACCTTCACGTAGTAGGTGCCCGCTGGGAGTTGGCCGGCCCAGTATACGTAATCGTCCGGCTTGGCGGTCTGGGCGCCCCAGAAGCTTGGCACAATGGATATTCCGTCATCGAAGTACACGGTGACGTTCGTCCTGACGGTGTCTGCATTGGCGGTGGGGTACGTTTCGATGGTCACGTCTGTGCCTGTGAAGGGCGTGACGGTCAGCTGGCTCGGATGCGCGTACATGTTGTTGGTTGTGTCCAGTTCGGGTTCCGCCCACGGGCTGACCTCCACGAACACATAGTAGGTTCCCGGAACGTTGGTCGTAAACGGCATGATGTCGAAATTCTGGGTGCCGGAACTGCTCGCGCTAATCGCCAGAGGTCCGGGAACGGAGATCATCCCAGCGCCCATCAAGAAAAAGTCGTCCCCGGGGGTATCGGGGGCGTTGTCGGTGGAGAGTATCAGCGTGCACCATAAAGGGGTGACCGTGCCGTCGAGGGTGCCGATGTTCTGCACGGTTGGAGTGGCGTCAATGGTGTATCCCATCATCACCGTGGTGGGGATTGTGAGGCCCGTGACTATGTAGTCCGGTAACAACGGATCGGTGTCAGTTTCCGTGTCTGTTTCGGTATCCGTGTCAGTGCCGGTGTCGGTACCCGTGTCAGTGCCGGTGTCGGTACCCGTATCTGTGCCGGTGTCGGTACCGGTGTCCGTGCCGGTGTCGGTACCAGTGTCTGTGCCGGTGTCCGTGCCGGTATCTGTGCCGGTATCCGTATCGGTGTCGGTGTCCGTGTCAGTGCTTCCATCCATGCCCGCGTCGGCATCAGTGTCAGTGTCCGTGTCGGTATCCGTGTCGGTATCCGTGTCGGTATCCGTGTCGGTATCCGTGTCGGTGTCCGTGTCGGCATCCGTGTCGGTGTCCGAGTCGGTGTCTGTATCGATGTCGGTGTCTGTATCGGTGTCCGTATCCGTGGATGCATCGAAAATCGCATTCAGAGAATCTCCCTTGCACCCGTGAACGGCAACCGCCACGAGAAGCACCAGGCTCAATAAAAAATATTTTGTATTGATCATCTTGGCCCACCTCCATTTGTTTAGACGATCATACCATTTTTGATCCTGCTCCGCTCGAAAACGAGCTACGGCAGGATGATCGAAACGGTGTGCAAACGTTAACCCCATCCCGGCCTTCCCCTGCGAGGGGAAGGGGAAGATGATGGAAGCCAGCTTTAACGGCCTTCCCGGTAAAGCTTGACGGCCTCTTTGTGCTCCAGGAGGGTTCTGGAGAAACGGTGGCGACCGTCCTTCCGCGCGACGAAATAGAGATATGGAACGTCTTTTGGATGAAGGGCGGCTTTCAGTGCGTTGATTCCCGGAGCACAGATGGGCCCCGGGGGCAGTCCGGCGTGACGGTAGGTGTTGTACGGGTTCTTGGAATCTTCGAGATGCTTCCTTGCGAGCTTGCCGATGAAACCTGCGCACGAAGGCGCGCGCGGCACTACCCCGGGTTCACAGCCGTAGGCCACCGTCGGATCCGCCTGAAGTAATCGCGAGGGGAAGGATGGGTCGGTCAGACGGTTGTGGTACACGCCGGCGATGACCGGCATTTCATCAACTACCCTGGCCTCTGCCTGAACTATGGAGGCCGAGGTGACCAACTCGAAGAGATCCGTTTTAGCTGGAGCACCCAGGGATTTGAAGCGCGTAGAAAAGTTCTCGTACATCGCGCTGACGATATCCTCGGCCGGTGTTCCTCGCTCGAAGAAGTAGGTGTCCGGGAAGAGAAAGCCCTCCGCAGACGGTCCGGGGATGCGAAGACGAGTGAGGGTTTTTCCCTTGCCCGCCGCCATGAAAAAATTCTCCTGAGCTACGATGCCGGCGTCTTCGAGGGTTTTCGCGATCTGGCCCAGTGTGAAGCCTTCTGGAATTGTCACCCGCACCCCTCGGTTTTCCGGACGCCCCGAGATGACGGAGAGAATCTTCGCGGGGGTCATGTTATCCCGAAGCTCGAACAGGCCGGCCTTCACGCCCGGCAGTTGATCCGCAAGTCGTAGCCAAAGTCTGAACCTGCCGGGGCTCGAGATGATCCCCTTTTCGTACAGGATGCGGGAGAGCTTGTCGGGACCCACGCCGGGAGGAATCTCGACCTTCAACGTCTGTCCGATGCCCGGGCCGGGTGCGTCGGGGTATCGATAGAGGACATCGTAGGCGGTTCCGAGGGCGCCCACGACGAGCATGACAACCCACGCGGCAGACCAGATCTTCCAGCGACTGATGGGTCTGCTCTCAGCGGGCATCCAAATATCCTTGCAGTATGAGCGTCGCGGCCATCTTGTCGATCACGGCCTTCCTCTTCTCCCTCTTCACGTTGGCGGATTTCAGCAGCTTCTCGGCCTGAACTGTAGTGAACCGTTCGTCCCAGAACACCACCTCGATCTTCAGGCTCTGCTCCAGCTTTTCTCCCAGGGCTCGCGCCCTTCGAGCGCTCGAGCCCCTGTCCTGGCCGCTCATGGACAGTGGCAGCCCCACCACAACAGTCCCCACACTGTGCTTCTTGCACAGATCGCCGATCATTCCGATCGTATCATCTTTATCCACGTGCAGGACGGTGAGAGGCTGGGCGGTTATCCCGAGCTCGTCCTCCAGGGCGACACCGATCCTTTTGGATCCGACATCCAGTCCCAGGGTTCGTTTTTTCAAAGGGGCCACCCCGACAGGGGCGACAGGTCGAGTGAGTCGCTAAGCCCCGCTTGCAAGGCCAGGTAGCCCGCGTACGCGATCATGGATCCGTTGTCGGTGCATCGCTTCGGCGGCGGAGCGAAGAGTTCCAGATCGTTGAGATCACAGACCTCCCTTGCATGCTTTCGAAGACCCTTGTTGGCGGCCACTCCTCCCGAGAGCACCACCGTGGAGATCTGTTTCGAGCGCGCCGCCAGGGTGACCTTCCTGACCAGAATCTCCACCACCGCCTGCTGAAAGCCCCGGACTATCGCCAGCACTTGGTCCGGGTCGGGACCGCCAGGTATCTGGGCCACACGCTGGGCCACCGAGGTCTTTATCCCCGAGAAACTGAACTCGAACGATTTGCGTTGCCGCAGGGATTGCGGGAACTGTTCCTTTGGGCCCTGCGAGTCGGCCATCCGATCGATCAGCGGCCCTCCCGGGTATCCCAGGCCCAGGAGCCTGGCCACTTTGTCGAACGCCTCGCCGGCGGCGTCGTCCCGGGTCTGGCCGAGGCACGTGATATCCACTTCGTTTTCAACGAGATATATTCCAGTGTGTCCCCCGGACGCCAGGAGGGCCATGTAGGGGAACTTCGGAATCGGCAGGTTATCTCCCTCGATCCGTGCCGCCAGCAGGTGCCCTCGCAGGTGGTTGACCCCGACGAACGGCAGGTTTCTCGCGGCGGCAAGGGTCTTGGCGAACTGAAGACCCACCACAAGTGATCCCACAAGGCCCGGACCTCGCGTGACGGCAATCCCCTGGATGTCGTCCAGATTGACGCCGGCATCTTCCAGGGCCTTATCGACCACCGGCATGATGTTCAGCAGATGATTTCTGCTGGCCAGCTCGGGTACCACGCCGCCATAGGGGCTGTGTACGGTCGCCTGGCCGGCGATCACGTCACTGAGAACCCGACCGTCCTCCACCACCGAGGCAGCGGTGTCGTCACAGGATGATTCTATACCCAGTATTTTCACAACTACGGTATAGAAGGGTTGGTTCGCGCAGACAACCCCGCGACACTGGAGGGTGTTTTCAATGAGCGAAGAAAAACGTGGCGGCAAGAAAATCAAGTGGCGAACATATGCGTCCCTCGGAATATCCTGGATGTTCCTGATAATGGGGATCACCGGCCTCGTTCTCTATGTCGTTCCACAGGGTCGCATCGCATACTGGGTAGACTGGCGTTTTCTGGGGTTGAGCAAGACCGATTGGGGAAACATTCATATCCTGGCGAGTATATTGTTCATCGCCCTGGGCGGTTGGCACCTCTACTTCAACTGGAAGGCTTTCCTGGGGCACATTCGCCGCAAGTTGTCACAGGGAATCCGTGTCCGTCGGGAGTTATTCATTACTTCTGCCATCGCGGTCCTCGTGACCGTCAGCGCCATATGGCACATACCGCCGCTGGGTTACCTCATCGATCTCAACGAGTTCATAAAGGACTCCTGGATAGAGGAGAAGGATGATGAACCTCCGTTCGGTCACGCCGAGTTGCTTTCCCTGAAGGCCTTCACAAAGAAGACCAATATCGATCTGGGCCGGTCCACCTCCGAGTTAAAGCGCATTGGCTACAAGGGAGTGTCGGCCGACCGAACCCTGGAGGAAATTGCGAAGAGCAACGAGATCTCCCCGAGAGATATTTTTACATCGATTAAGCAATTTCAACGCGAGACCCAACCGTTTACCGTAATGAACCTGACCGCCGACGAGGTTATCGAGCGGTTCGAGGGCACCAGCCTGGGCAAAAAATCACTCCTGGAAGCTTGCGAGATGGGCGGGAGTGAGATTGAGCGGTGCCTGAAACGCTTGCGTGTCGGCGGCATCGAGGGAGATCGGGAGGAGACCCTTCGGGAGGTAGCTTCCAGGGCAGGCGTGAAACCGATAAAGGTGCTCCAGACGATGCTCGTCGAACCCTGAACCCGCCACCGAAGAGGCTTCCTGACAACGGAGTGCCTGACACGTATTCAAGACCTGACACATTCTCTAAAGATGCGTTGATCGAAATCAGGTTCCTTTGATAAGGTCTTAACCTCGTGAACATCCGAAGAACTTGCAGCAAATTGCAACTGGCGATGAAAGTGCGCTTTGTTTTCATCCGTTTCGCCAGGTAACCGGGGGTAATTCTCGATGAAAAGAAGTTCCGATACATCAAGGCTGTATGCCGTAATTGGTCTCACCTTGCTCAGCGTGATCATCATGTTTACGTCATCATCCATGGCGAACAACAGGGATCAGGCGAAGGCCCACTTCAAGGAGGGGATGGCCGCTATCAAGGGGGAGAACTACCCGGCGGCCCTCACCGCATTTGAGAAGTCCTACAAGCTGGCTCCCAAGGCAGCGCTCCTTTTCAATATCGCCATGTGTGAAAAGGCGCTCTATCGATATGTCGACTCCATCACCACGTTCCGCCGTTTTCTGGTTGAGTCCGGCGACAAGATCAAACCCGAGCTCGAGGCACAGTCGGAGCAGGCGGTACAGGAGATGATGACCCTCATCGGCACCCTCAAGCTCATGGACGCGCCCGATGATGCCGAGGTCTTCGTGGACGGAAAATCCATCGGAAAAACCCCGTTCAAAGAGGGAATCCTGATTGATCCCGGTCAGCATTCGGTTCGGGTTGAAGCAAGCGGCTTCAAACCTATGACCACCGAAGTTACCGTGGCCTCCGGAGCCGAGATACCGCTTCGGGCCAAGCTGATCCGAGGAAAAGTAGATGCCAAGCCGGGAGATTCGGTGACCGTTTCGGTGGGCGAGGGCGGGGCGCAAGGAGAAGGACCTGAAATCGACAGTGGTCCGTCTGGTCTGAAGATAGCCGGGATAGTAGCCACGGCACTTGGTGTCGGGGCAGCCGGAATGGGCGTGGCGTTCAACGTCAAGGGAATCAAGGATCAGGAGAAGGCAAACGATGCGCCGGCCGATTCACCCCAAAGAGCAAAACTCAACGACGATATAGAGATGGATAAAACAATGATGATCGTCGGTTACGCCGCTGCGGGAGCGCTCGTCGTGACGGGTGTTGTGCTTCTGGTCATCGACGCGAAAAAGGGCGACGAATCTGAGACCGTGGCTGTCAAACCCGCGCCCGGTGGGCTGGCGATAACTTTCTGAGATGGGGAGGACTGTAATGATTATATGTTTGAGGAATAGCCTTGTTGTCGTTCTCCTCGGGGCGACGGCCGCGATGGTGGGTTGTTTCGATACAGTATCCATGGACAAGGGCGCGGCAGACGGCTCGACAACGGATGCCGACACCGATACCGATATCGACACGGATGCCGACACCGACTCGGATACGGATACGGATACGGATACGGACATCGACACGGATACCGACACTGACACTGACACCGATACGGACACCGACACCGATACGGATACAGACACGGACACCGATACCGACTGCGCTTCCACCTGCACCGCCACGTGCTTTTCGTGCGATGTTCCCGGGTTTATCGGGACATGCACGGAGGTTCCGGATGACGAGGACTACGATAACGACTGCGGCTCGTGCAATGTCTGCGACGGATCAGGTGGTTGCAAACACGTGGGCGCCGATACACCTGACCCCAAGGCCATATGTCCGGCCGCTGCGGTGACCGGCGCTTGCGGCGAGGATGGTACCTGCGACGGGACGGGCGGATGCTCGTACAAACTCGCCATCAGCGCGATTTGCGACACCACGTGTGCTTCTGCCCAGCTCTCCACCTGGCGGTGCGACATATCGCACAACTGCACGATCGATACGACGTCCGCTTGCCCCGCGTCCGGCGGGAGCCAGTGTAATACGGTTGGGGATGATTGCGTCTACTCCTGCACCACCGATACGGATTGCCCAACAACGCACTTCTGTTGCCTCGGCACGGACAGCGCAATCTGCGACACGAGCGCAGCACCTCCGTCGGGGGATCTGGATTCCTGTGTGCTGAGAAGCAACCTGGGTGATCCGTGTACGACTTCGACTGCCAAAGTGTGTCCGGCAGATCAATGTGTCAATGATGTTTGTTGCAACAGTCCGGCTTGTGCGGGCGACTGTTACGCGTGCAATATCCCGGGCGCATTTCTGGGCTACTGCGCCTACTACAACGACAGCGACGGCGTAACAACAAGTGATTCTCCTGTTGGCACGTGCGCCACGTCATTTTGCCGAGGTTGCGGGGGCAGCTCTCCCAACTGCGAGAACGTCCCGATCGGTGAGGACTGGAATAGCGATTGTGACGAGGACACGGTGGAGCCCTGCGGTTTTAACGGCTATTGCGACAACATGGGCGCTTGCGATTTCAAGATCGACAACGGAATTTCCTGCGGTGCGGTCCAGACTTGTTCGGGCGGAATTGAAACCGATTACGTCTGTTCGACCCACGTTTGCACCGGCTCCGATACTTCCTGTCCGACCGGGTACGGGTGCGACGGCACATCATGCACAACCGATTGCGGCGGAGTCGATTCGCTCTGCATGATGTCCACTCACTATTGCTGCAATTCGACGGATGTAACCGGCG
>JAUVAN010000143.1 GCA_030591725.1 Deltaproteobacteria bacterium | reverse complement strand
CCAGGATCCTCTCGGCGTACTTGATGTCGCTGAACGGCAGCCTGAGTTCCTTGAATTGGCCGTCGAGGCCGGTGTAGTGAAACGTGAACCGCTCGATGCCGTGCTCCCTGACCACCTTCAGCATGTCGGCCCGGGTGAAGTCGTCGCGATCCTTTTGAAGCAACAGCTCGAGGGGATTGGATAATGCCAGGTTGTCTACCACTTGTGCCTCCTTGGCGCCCCCCGTTCAGAATTCTCTCTTGTGCGGCTCGCCTACTTCCAGTGCCCTTTGATGAACTCCTGCGTTTCTGGCAAACCACCTTGCAAAATAACGTAGCCGTTGTGGGGCTCACGATCGGTAATCTCGTGGTTGATGGTGTGACGCATCATCCGCATGACCTCGCCATGGTCGTCAGTATGTCCCAGCACCCAGCCGAGCTTCATCAGGGCTGTTTCGGGCAGCATGTTGTCCAGCGGAACCACGCCTATGTCCATCAGATCCCGACCGGTATCGTATACGTACATCTGGGCGTACCCCCAGAGGGTCTGCACCGTCATCACAACATGGACGCCTTTCTCGATGGCCTTTTTCAGCGCGGGGTAAATAGGCTTGTTCACATGGCCCAGGCCGGTCCCGGCGATCACGATGCCCCGGTATCCCTTCTCCACCAGGGCATCCACCAGGTCAGGTTTCATGCCTGGATAGTAATACAGGATGGTAATGCGGTCGTCATAGACGGTGTCCAGCTTGATCTTCCTGTCGGGATCCCGCGGCCGGAAGTCATCGGTCAACAGTTGAAAGGAATCCCTGTCTACCCTGCCGAGCGGAATGTCTCCGATCGTGCGGAAGGCGCTCCTGTACGAAGAGTGCATCTTGCGAACACGCGTCGCCCTATGCAGCAGGGCGTACTGGTCCGAGGTAGGCCCGAACATACAGACCTGCACCTCGGCGATCGGGCCGTAACCAGCGGTCTTGACCGCGTGCATGAGATTGAGCGCCGCATCGCTGGAGGGCCTGTCCGAGCTTCGCTGGCTACCGACCAGCACGATCGGCACGGGAGTGTCCTGGATCATGAACGTCAGGACCGCCCCCGTGTGCCCCATCGTATCCGTGCCGTGGCCGATAACAATTCCATCGGCGCCGGCCTCGATCTCATCGCGAACGGCTTGCGCCAGGGCAACGTACTCTTCCCAGCCCATGTTCTCCGAGAACACCCCGAAGATCTTCTTGGTTGTCAGATTGCAGATATCCGCCAGCTCCGGCACCGCCCCATATAGCTCGCCGGGGGTGAACGCGGGGATGACCGCGCCGGTACGGTAGTCCAGGCGGGAGGCAATGGTGCCACCGGTTCCAAGCAGTGTGACGTTGGCGAGATCCGGTAATCGCGGGAACTCCTTCTCGGGGATTTTGTAGACTATTTTCTTGTAACTCAGTTCCTTGATGGAGGTGACCCTGTCGACGTGAATGCCAACGTTGTAACCCGTCTTCTGCTTGAGGACTATGTGAAGGTCATCGAAGTTCTCACTCCGAGGAAGGATGACTCCCTCAAAGACACTCCCCGCCGTATTGACCACTCTGACGTCGCTCCATACGCGAACGCCCCACTTCTTCATTCGGCTCTTTGCCAGCCCCCGGTAGCCTTTCAAGGGATCTTCTTGAGCGCTCATGCCTGATCCTCCATGGCCGAGTGCAAGGCCGTCGATACGTCCTTCGCGCGGATTCGCCCCCGCAGGTTCTTCATCACGATCCCCATCAGGAATCGTTGTCGCTGCCCGACGCTGTCGTTGGGGTGATCGGGTTGTCTTGTTCGGACGATCTCCGAAAGATTCTCCCTCCAGCTCACCGGTTTCTTGTCCAGGCCGATTTTCTCCACGATGTCCCGCATGCTCCGATCGCCAACGGCGGCCATTTGCGACACAATTCGTTTCCAGTCCTCAAAGAGCGGGTCGTCGCTCGATACGAGGGAGAAGAACTCACACCAGAGATCGTCAGAGATACCGTCCACCGCCACACCGTCACGGCGAAGGCCCTTGATCTGCTCTCCGAAGAAAAAGCAGGCTCGCCGGACACCCGCGCCCCCTCGATCGACTACCAGGTCCACCAGCCGGGCTCCACCCCTGCGAATGAGAAAGTATGTCGTGGCGAGCGGGACACCGACTCCCGAATAACGCTCTTCTCGCTGCCAGGGCAACTCGGGAAGGGCATCGCGCAATCGCTCCATTCGTTCACGGGTGATTTGCTGCGGGGGGCTGTCGGTATCGGGGTACATGCGGTCCGGACCGGGCAGGATCCGTTCGAAATCGGTCGATCCGTCGACAAACGGCTGCCTCGTCTCGTTGGGTATTCCCTCGACGGCGTCGACATAGCGCAACCGGATCTCTTCGGCTGCGCACAACGTGTCCTGTTCGATTCCCCAGACGACTACCAGGGAGTCGTTTGCACCGCACCCGGTTTTCTTTTTGAGACGCTGAATCTCCCCCTTGGCGCCCTGGTAGTCGGGCCATTTCTCGCTGTGCAGGAGAATCGGCTGCTGATCGAGGCAGGCTATTACCCTCACCCGGCCGATCAACTCATGCGCGAAGGTCAGATCCGGTTGTCCGGGCCAGGACAATGTGCCTGCCAGACCGGGAAGCCGGATCGCCCTGACGCAGAAGGGGCCGTTCAATAACTCGAATCCCCTTCGGCGTTCGTCATTTTCGACAAAGCGCTCCCAGTTTTCCCGTTGAAGGAACCCCAGGGTAGAATTGGAGAAGAAATCGGTGACGTCGGTGTGCTCGATTTTTACCGAGTCGGGTTCGGTGAATCCCCTTGAATGGAGCTCGTCGCGAAGTTCAAGCAGGTTGACCTGCCGAACTGCTTCGCCGTGAACGAGCGCCGGCGCCCATCCCGCCTGCGGCACGCCCTTGATCTCCACGCGCCGCCCTCCCCTGACCGACACGTTCACATCCTGGCGGCTGGCGCCCATACCCACGCGCACATGCCCGGTGCTTCTGCATACCCTTCCGATCAGCAGGATCGCCTCCTCCACCTCGTCCGGCGTATGAAGCTCCGGCCCTGTCACCGTTTCGATAAGGGGTATCCCCAGGCGATCGGTTCGCCATACGATCAGGTGACCCTTGTCCGAGACTTCGCGACAGCTGTCCTCCTCGACGCTCACCTGTATGATGGTGAGTTCTCTACCGCGGAACGGAAGCTTGCCGTTGACGCCGACGATCGCCGTCCGTTGAAACCCCGTCGGAATAGAGCCGTCGAGATACTGTTTTCGGGCGATGTGCACTTCGTCCACAATATCGCAGCCCAGCATCAGGCACTGCTCGATAGCCACATCCAGGGCGTTCATGTTCAACAGGAAAGGAGGAGTGTCATCCATTTCATAAGTGCAAACGTTGTCCTGGTGGAGCAGGTACACGATGTTCTTTTTCGTCTTGAACTCCATCAAGGCGGTGCCGTCGTACTCGCCCAGCTCCGACAGGGTCGGGCGCATGTGCCGAAGGACGGTTCCGTCGTGATCTCGCGTGTACAATCCGGCCGGACAGCGGCAGAACAGCTTTTTCTCGGTGAGGAGTTGTTGGTGTACTTCGAGCCCACAAATGAGCCCTACCTCTTTATAGTCGATCGATCGCGTCACTGTGCTTTTCCTCCCGCAAAACGCACGTTGATGGGTACATCAAACCTATTGAAAAGACAAGGGTTCCAGGGGACTTCGCTTGACAGCTTTTGTCGATTTGGCTAACTAGTTTTCGTCTTTCGGGGATCGTCTAATGGCAGGACGGCGGGTTCTGGCTCCGCTGATCTAGGTTCGAATCCTAGTCCCCGAACAAAACACCACTCTACAAGCAAGCGTACACTTCCCACTCGTAAATCAGCGCATTGGCCACGAACATGGCGTATGCATTGTAGATTCTTATCGAGGTGGTGGTTACCGGCGCGGTAAACTCATAGTATAACCAGTCGTCAGTCTGGCCGGTGACCGTTCCGTCCGTCACCCAGGAAGAGCCGTTCCACCACTGGACATCCCCGCCTGCGATCCCCCTGCCGGCCATGTTCACAAAGCCGCATCCCGAACCGGAGGACGGCTCAGTATCGACCCACATTCCCCAGAGGGTTTGTGGTGTCCCCCAAGTGTACCGGAAATAGGCCCCGCCGCCATAACTGGTACCGGTGTCAATCCAGCAGAACCCGCATCCGCTTTGCAGGCCGCCGTCATTGAGCCTTCCGGGGCCGTACGTAATCTGATCTGTACTGCCCGAACTGATGGTTCCCGTGGCCGATGGCGCCACATTGCTCCCCATGGAGCAACCCAGACAGGAACCCATATCGCAGCCTCCGCTACAGAAAATCTCATCGTGATCGTATTCGCATATGGCCGCGACACAGGCTCCATCGGCATCGTAGTTCCACGCCGTGTCTCCCACGCAGGTGTCCGCCGGCGGGGAATCGCACGCCACCGCTGCGCTATCGTACTGACACTCGGCTCCGTCCCAGACACCCGCGTCCTCGTATTTGAGCACGACCCCACCGTCAGCGCACTCGTTGTCGGGGGACACGTTGCAATCGGGCGGTCCGGTGTCACTGTCGGAATCCGTGTCGGTATCGGAGTCCGTATCAGTGTCCGTGTCCGTATCGGTATCCGTGTCGCCATCACTATCTGCGTCAACATCAGGCTCGCCGAAGTCGATAGCTGTATCAGCGCAGCCAATCACAGAGCTGAACGTTGCGAAGAGGCACAGAAACAGGTGTGATTTCAATGTGTGCTCTAGGAGCAAGTGAATACCCGCCATTCATAAATCAATGCGTTGACCTGGGACATGGCGTACGCATTGTAAATTCTTATCGAGGTGGTGGTTACCGGCGAAGTGAACTCGTAGTACGCCCAGTCGTTGGTCATGCCGGTGACCGTTCCGTCCGTCACCCAGGAAGAGCCGTTCCACCACTGGACATCTCCGCCTGCGAGCCCCCTGTTGGCGGTGTAGGCGCATCCCGAACCGTAGGACGGCTCCGTATCGACCCACATCCCCCAGAGGGTTTGCGATGTCGACCAGGTGTACCGGAAATAGGCCCCGCCGCCGTAGCTGGTACCGGTGTCAATCCAGCAGAACCCGCATCCGCTTTGCAGGCCGCCGTCATTGAGCCTTCCGGGGCCATACGTTACCTGATCTGTGCTGCCCGAACTGATGGTTCCCGTGGCCGATGGCGCCACATTGCTGCCCATGGAGCAACCCTGACAGGTGCCGAGGCTACAGACATACGGACACACGGTCGCGGTATGGCTGTACTCGCACTGGTCCACAACACAGGTCCCCGACGCGCTGTAGTTCCAGGCGGTATTGCCGACGCATGTATCGGCCGGCGGGGAGTTACACGTGGTCTCGGTGTGTGGGTAGCTGCATGTTCCGCCGCTACAGGTGCCCGGCGAATAGTACGACCACAGAACATTGGAAATACACTCGTCAGGCGGCGGTGCGTCACAAACGATGCCGAGACACGGATCGTCTATGCACTCCCCAGTGTCGCACTCGTAGGGACAGATGGTGTTGGAGGAACCGTATACACACTCGGTGCCGTTCCACGTACCCGTGTCCTCGTACTCTATCAACACGGTCGAGGAGAAACACTCATCATCGGGCGGCGAGTCGCAAACCGGCGGGTCGGTATCGGAATCTGTATCCGTATCGCTGTCTGTATCTGCGTCCGTATCGCTGTCTGTATCTGCATCCGTGTCGCTATCCGAATCCGTATCGCTGTCCGAATCCGAGTCGCTATCCGAGTCCGAATCGCTATCGCTGGACGGATCGTCTTCGACGAGATCTACTTTGGCGCAGGAACAGAACAACAGAACCCCGCAACACAGGGATATCGCCGCCAGAATCTGGACAATGGTCTTGTTCATGAAAAGCACCTCCTCTTGCAGAAGGTCTGCCTACTCGATGGGCGTGGTGCCGCCCTCGACGGGATCTCCCGACCACTGGAAATTATCGATGAAGACGATTGAGTCGTAGATGCAGTCGCCCTCGTCGTGGATCGAGAAAGTGAGATTGAAGGAGGCGCCGCCCTCGATGGGCCAGCTCGTGCGCAGCCAGCCGGTTGATCCGGAAACGGAGGGCATGGTGGGCTCCCAGCCGGAGCCGGATTCGTCACACTGGTGGGAGGGATTCTCGAAGAAGTTGACGTCCACCTCGACCTCCATGCCGCTGTCGTCGAAGGAGATGTTGGTGGGCGCTCCGCCGTTGAGCTGGTCGTATTCCACTATCGCGTAGAACGCATCGTTGAATCCCTCGCCGATCCACTCGTCGTACTCTGCCGACGCGAAGAGGAAATCGAAGGTGAAACCCTCCGCGTTTGCGGGAGCCTTCAACGAATACTGAAGCTGGACCACATCGCACGTGGCAAACGTCTCCGATGTAGTTGCCGTATATCCCTGGAACGGGGGCAAGGGGTCATTACTGATATCTGCGGACGTGCCTCCGATGCTCTCCGCGCTGTTGGGATCGGCCTGCCCCACGGGGCCGGTGCTCAGAGCGATCATCTCGCAACCGTGGGTGTGAATCAGGCAGTCGTTGGAGCCCTGGGACTCGAGCACGCCAAACGCCAGATCCAGTGCGTCCGCGCCGCTGGTCGAAAACTTGTTCACCGATATCAGGTACTGGTTGGGGCAGAGGTTCATCGCCGAAGCGAGATTATCCGCGCTGTTGCCCGAGATCTCCGGGCAGTCGCAGTAATTGTTTTCTGTATCAACCGGGTCGGTGTCGCCATCCGAGTCGGAATCGGAATCGGAGTCGGAGTCGGAATCGGAGTCGGAGTCGGAGTCGCCGCCCGTACCGTAATCGGGTTCGTCTTCAGCACATGATAAAGCCAGAAGCCCTGTCAGTAAAACAATCAGAACAGCATTCAGTGCAAAAAATATACGTGTCATGGAGAAGCCTCCTTTGGCAATAAGATCACTCTTACACAATTTAATTGTACTACAAGTTTCAGTTATTTTTCCATTCGTCAGTTTGACGCCGTTTGAAAGATTCATACCGCGCCCTGAATAGGGCGCGGTCAGGATGACCTTTGTTCCTGTAAACCCAGGGAAACTACCGGTCAAGCCCACAGGGCTTTCCTCTTTAGACAGCCCTCCGGGCTTGCGCGAAGCGCATTCTGACCGCGCCCTCATGAGGGCGCGGTACTCGATATGTTTTATACCCATTGACATATGTGCGGCCCGCGGCGACCATTGTTTTCATGAGATCGGCGGTTGTCATTTACGGTTTACTGGGGGCTTTCATGTGCATGGCGCCCATCGTCGATGCGTCCGATCTGCAACCAGTGCCCTCTCATCCGGAAGCCGGGTTCGAGGCAAAGAGCCAGTCCCTCTCCAGCGACATGATCGCACGCGGGCAGGACGGCGTGAAGGTGGTCGCCTGCAAGGCCGCAATCGTCACCGGAATCATCGGATCGCGCATTCGCGCGCGCTGCGTTTCGGATGAGGACAAGAATGATGAAGACCCATTGATCGACCTTGTCGACGGCGCCTTTCACGTACACGTGGGAGGAAGACCCGTGAAGGTGCGGATGGGCGACACCACCGTTCGGATACTCCTGGCCCAGATGATAGCGGTCAAGACCAGAAGCGGTTGGATAGTCCAGATCAAACATCTTGGCGAAACCGGGTCTGCGGAGATCCTCCCTCCACGCGCAGCGCTTCCCGAGCCCGCCACAATCGATCCCAGCGCTCCCTTGCCCGACGGAGACGACCCTGCGGCAACCACTCCCACCCCCATGGAAATCCCCGCCATTCCCATCAGGCAGGGACAGCGCTTCAGGTTGGCCGGCAACGACAAGCCCTCGGTGGCATCCGGGCGGGAGAAGAAGATGCTGGGAGGAGCGATCGGACGGCTGCTGCCAACTTCCAGCACGACACCGGAACCACTGCTGGCCCCCCGTGACGTGGAAGACCCCGGGGACTTCGCGGTCGTAGCAAGCACCTCCGAAGCGGCTCTCGGCGAGCTGGAGATAGAGGCCATAGAGGTGGACGTGGGATGCGTCGAAATCTGCGTGGACTGATCTTCCTGCCGACACTTCTCGTGGCATGCGCCACGGTCGGATGCCTTAACGAATACGCCGTGGAGCAGTGCATTCCCGGCCAGGGAATAGTCATCGACAACAAGGATGCCCCTCGGATCGGCCCGACATTCGCCCCGGTAAATCTCACATTGTTCGGCGATTTCCAGTGCCCCGGCACTCACCAGCTCTGGTACTCCCTTTCCGCATTTCTCTCGAAGCTCGAAGAGGACGGAAAGAGCCACGAGTTGAGGATTGATTTCCGACACTTTCCCCTGATCTCCATTCACAACCACGCCGGCGACGCTGCGCTGGCGGCTGCGGCCGCCCACAAGCAGGGGAATTACGACTTCTGGGTTCTGTTCCCCAAGCTCCTCAAGCCGGGGGCCGAACTTTCACTGGAGCATATCCTCATGTACGCCCAATCCGCCGGGCTGGACATGGTGCAGTTCACCTCAGACTTCAACAGCACCGAGGTGCTGGATGTCGTCAACGCGGATCTGGATCTCGCCCGCGAACTGGACCTGCCGGGTACTCCGTCGGTGATACTGTGCGGGGTTCACATGTCAGCGACGCCGGACGACCTTGTTGAAAATCTGGAGCACCTGCTCTACTGAAGCAGTGCGAGATCAGGACTTCTTTATCTGAATAGTGGCGTCGTACCGGGCGGAATGATCGCCGTGGATCTCCACATCATCATCCTTTTCCCTGACGACAAAGGTTGCACGCTCTCCGGCTATCCGGGAGAAGAACAATCGCTTGCGCACCCCATCCTCTATCTGGAGCAGTTCGCAGAGGTTCTCATGAGTCTCCGACTTGAGGTTAGTGTGGCAGACCGGACAGAAGAAATCCCAGGTATCACCCTGCTCGAACTCGGATCCCGCGGGCTTGTATAGCTCGTAGTTGCCCGGCTCCGGATGAAAGCCGACGAGCATCTGCGCGCCGCCCCTGATGGCGACAAGGGTGACCATGTCTCCCGGGTTTACCTGGCTGCCGCATTTTGAACATTTGTACTGCCAGCTCATGTGCTCTCCACTCATTGATGAATCACGACCCGGGTGCCGGGGTTGTCGCGAGTGGCGATGATGCCGTGATACCCCGCCGCCAGGTTGGGGCCGGTCCAGAAGAAGAGACGTCGCGCGTCGGCGGGGGAAAGGTTGACGCATCCGTGAGAGCGCACCCGTCCGAACCCGTTGTGCCAGAACGCCGCATGAAGAGCGTAGCCCTCCTCGAAGTATTGCGTCCATGGGACATCCTCGATGGAGTAGGCCTCCTCGCCGCCCTCCGGATCGTCCATGGTTATGGTCACGTGTTTGCCGTAGATCCGAAACGAACCTTCCGGTGTGTCGAAATCTTTTCGTCCGGTGGAAACCAGGGTGGCGAAGACCGGCGTGGCTCCCTCGTATGCCACCAGGGTTTGTTGTGACAGGTCGAT
>JAUVAN010000431.1 GCA_030591725.1 Deltaproteobacteria bacterium | reverse complement strand
CAGGATCGCGGAAACCAACATTTTACGAGCGTTCATGTGTCTCCCCTTGCTCAAGTCGTGATGTGAGATCCGATTGCATTATAACACCCAAAATGTAAATGGTGCCCATGTCCGGCATTCCTTACATAGGGGAAATCCTTTCTCTTTCGGCCGCCCTTTTCTGGGCGATCGGAGTGATCTTCTTCAAGCTCGCCGGCGAGCGAATGCCGCCCCTGGCGCTCAACCTGTACAAAAATTGCGTGGCTCTGGTCCTTCTGCCCATCACGATGCTCATCGCCTCGGAGGCCTTTTTCCCCGAAGTTCCCCTCAAGTGGTGGCTTTTGATGGCGGGCTCCGGGGTGATCGGCATCGCCGTCGCGGACACAATGTTCTTCTTCTCCCTCGAGAAGCTGGGGGCCGGGCTGACTGCGGTTGTCGACACGAGCTATACCCCCCTGATGTTGGGCATGTCTTTCTTTTTCCTCTCGGAGGACATGGCGCCCAAGAGCCTGGTGGGAGCTGTCCTCATCATGGGCGCGCTCCTCGTGGGCTCCGCCGCGAAACCCGACAAGGGAAAGACCCGCCGGGACATCGTCGTGGGAACCGTCGTGGGAATACTGGGGATCTTCCTCATGGCGATCAGCATAGTGATGATCAAGGGTATTCTGTCCCACGTGTCCGTTCTGTGGGCGACTACGGTCCGAATAACCGCAGCGACTGTCGTGCTCATCCCCATAATGATCTTCCATCCCAGGGGGCAGATTCTCTTCAAGTCGGCCCTTTCTTCGAAGACGTGGACCCGCGCTTTTCCCGCGGCCGTGTTCGGCACCTACCTGGCCATGATCGTCTGGCTCGGCGGGATGAAGTACATCGACGTGCACCGGTCGGCGCTGTTGAATCAGATGTCCGCCATCTTCATCTTCATTTTTGCCGTGATCTTCCTGAAAGAACCCCTGACCAGACGCCGTCTGTTGGCCATCTCCCTCGCAGCCGCCGGCGCATTTCTGGTGGCGTATTAGATCAGGACTGTGCGCGTTTCGCGAGGAGCTTGTCGTGGCACTTCGGGCAGACCGGCCCGCCGGGGCCGCCGCAGTATCTGCAAATCTTGAGTCTCGTACTGGTGTTCTCGCGCAGCTCCATGGGAACCTCGTCCAGGCCTGTTCCCGAGCGTGTTGATTTGGTTCGCGCCTTGAGGACAGAGAACTGGTCCCCGATTATATCGGACACGGGTCGCGCGAGGGGAAAGTACAGAATCACGAAGACCACCAGGACCACCACACCCGCGCTCGCCGCAGGCAACCACCTGACGTGCGCGAACACCTCCAGCATCTGTAAATACACCTGCCAGGCGGCGAACCCCCCGATCCCCGCGCACAGCAGCTTCGCAAAGTGTCTGGACATGATCAGCGAATGGTAGCAGAGCATGGGCATCGGAATCAAATCCGGCGGGCAAAGAAGAACTTCGAGGTCAGTACTCGATTTTCAACCCCAGGCTCGGGATGACGGGAAGGCCGTAAAAATAGGCCTTCTGCGAATAGTCGTAACTGTAGCGGAACCCCTCCACGTTCTTGTGGTTGTACACGTTCTGCACGTCGATGTAGACCGCCACCTTGAGTATGTCCTCGACGAGGAGGTTCTTGTCCACCCTGAGATCGAGCTGGTGGAAGAGTGGTCGGCGGGTGGAGTTGACCTCTCCGTGGATTGGCCAGTAAATGTCCGAATCGGCGTCGTAGACGGATCCTGCGACCGGCGTGGACGGATCCCCGCTCGCCAGCCGGAACCGCAGCCCAGCTTCCCAGCCTCGGCCCAGCCTAACGCTCGCCACCACCGTGAGAATGTGCGTCTGATCGTGATCGAACAGGCGGGCGTCGTCACCCGGGTGATCTACCCTGCTGCTCTTCATCAGGGTGTACGAGATCCAGCCGAAGAACCGATCTGTGGGATAGTGCTTGACCAGCACCTCCATGCCGTAGACCTCTCCTTCCCCCTCGTTTGAGTAGATCTCCGGGACCTCCATGCCGTCGCGTTCGACCATCCGATCCGAGTCCACGACCATATTCGAGATATCCTTGTAGAAGCCCTCAAGGCCGACCTCGATGTTTGTGGAGATTTGCTGCTCCACACCCAACCCGTAATGGATCGCGTTGATGTAAAGGAGGTCCGGGTTTCCGTACTCCTTGTTGGCCTGCGCCCCGTCCGGAGCCTGGTGAAACAGGCCGAACCCGGCCTTGAGCGTCGTCTTGTCGAAGATCTGATACCGGGCGACGAAGCGCGGATCGATCCCCACATCATTGATCCGTGCAAAATAGTCCACCCGCAGGCCGTAGATGAGCCGCCACCGGGGGATCGCAGTCAACTCCAGTTCGCCGTACCAGCCCGGCCGGTAGTAGAACACCTCGCCCTCGTCCTCAACCCACTCTGTGTTTGCCCCCATGGGATCCCACTGGGTTCCCTCCATGGGATAATCGCTCGGCGCCCTGAACTTCCACTTCGCCCAGCCCATCACCCCGTCGATACCGGTTCGCAGGATGAAAACTTTTCGCGGATCGATGACCAGCTCGTCTCGCAAGTGTAGCGGCAGATCCCGCTCTTCGAACATGATGAACTCTCCCAGGCTTCCCTGGTTCGTCTGGTATCCGAACCCCACGTTGACCGTGTTGGATACGGTCCGGGAAAAGACGTGATTCCATCTCCCCTGGAGATTGTGAAACATGAGACGGACATCGACGGCGCCGCCGAGATTGGGGTTGTCCGCCACGTCGTCGCCCATGACAAAGACCAGCTTGTCGTCGGAGCCGTACAGGAACAGTCGCAGGTTGTCGCGCGTGTCCGGGTGGTAGTCAGCCGCGACCTGGTAGTCCCAGTATCTCGGAGCGGTCGTCAGTTCGAACCCGCCGTCCTTCGGGAGCACAGCGTTGAGGATCCCGTCGACGTAGCTGCGCCTGGCCGCCACCGCGACGGACCAGTTTTCACCGATGGGCGTTTCTACAAGGGCGCCCACATCCCAGATATCCGCGTCGACGTAGCCGTGAAAACGATCGGTCTTCGGGGCGCGGGGGTATACGTCGACTATGCCGCCCGTGGCGCCCCCATACCTGACGGAGTAGT
>JAUVAN010000245.1 GCA_030591725.1 Deltaproteobacteria bacterium | reverse complement strand
TTTCCTCCGAGAAACGAGACCGAACCGGGTTGCTGAGTTAGGCCGATGCAGGCCAAGAGGAGGCAGCAGAATGGTACGCGAGAGGGTGCTACTAAGGGGACTGCCGGGTCCAGCCCCCCATTGCCTTTTGAGTCTGGAGTTGATCCGCCCTCCCTACAATGAGCCGGAGACGTGGTCATGGGTCCCCGTATCCGATTTGTCTTGGGGCTCGGGAGCCCTCTTGACCCTCCGGCTATCCGTCGACAGTGGGTGGGAAGCCGAACTCCGCAACTTCATTGGTCGCTTCAAGCGGGCATATCCAGGGGTGCCAATCGTTGTACTGGTGCCCCACACGTCATTCATCTCTCCCAGGCTCTTCCGTTTCCTGCAGAGCGGAAACATGCCCTTCGGAGCAGAGGTGTGCCGTGGAGGGTACGAGCGGGATACCTATCGTGAGAAGGTGTGCGAGTGGCCTCCACCCACCCTTGAGGAGTGGCTGGGCGAGTTATTCCCTCCGTCGTCGATGGCCGATTTGGGGTGCATCAGCTGCATAGTGGGAATCTTGACAGCTCATGCACCAGGGGTGCCAGGGAGACAGGAGGCGTTTCGGAGGCGCCTGCTGGGACTACGACTCCCCACGCCACATCGGTGGAGGATGGTGAGCCAGGCTATTCCGGCCGTTCTGTCAATGCAGCTGGGCGTTTTGACCGTCCCTGAGGCGGCGCGGCTGGGTGGGTATTCTGAGCCCTCCAGCTTCCGAAGGCATTGTGGCACCCTTTTCAGTTCGCCTCCTTCAAGCCTACGACTCCGTTGGGGGTGGGAAGTCCTCTTGGCCCGCTTTCTCAAGCTCATCTGAGGCAAAGGCTCCTGCCCCAACCTGGACGGGGTAGAACGTCGCAGACTACCCTGCAGAGGGTGTCATAGTCCACCCGCCAGGGATCCAGGACATCCTGGGTGTCCTTCAAATCCATTTGCCGGTGTTCCGATACTCTCGCCTAATCCGGGAGTTGAACGCCTCGATGTGGGGGCCGTCCATCGGTAATCTCCCCGAGAGCGTGTCCCCCACGGAGCCCACCCCTCAGCGCTCGTCCGGCCGAAACGGTGGCGTCGTCCGTTCGACGCTGGGGGCCCCTCTGGCGAGGGATCAGCCCCTCTTCTAAGTAGGGGCCACGGCCGAGCTTGTGGTTAACCAGCCAGCCTCCCACTGATTCAGCATGTGGATCTACCGATAGCCGAAATCGGCTCCCGCCGTAATCGCACGGATCCGGGCACATAACAGCTCCCGGGGTGTCTTCCGGCTCCGTGCCCATCCTACCTCCCTGTAATCCGGGTTCGGCCCTGAAGCGCCTTACCCGCATTTCGCCCCTTCATCTGACACAGAAATCGAGAGCAGAAAACGCCTTATTCCCGCTCAGCTTGTCCCGGCGAAATCCCTCAGTATGCATGATTTTCGTTATTGCATCAGGTTCTGCACTAGTGCTAGTGTCATGTCAACCTTGTAGTGTCGTAGTTTACGTTGTATCTTTCCTTCATCATCCACATAGGAGGTTTGGAGATGAAGAGATACGTCGTAACGCTGACCGAAGAGGAGCGCGAAGCCATGGGCGCACTCACTTCGAAAGGCAAGCACAGATCCCAGAAGATTCTCAATGCGCTGATCTTGCTGGACTGTGATCAGGGCGAGTTTCAAAGGGAGCGCTCAACCAACGAAGAGATAGCCCGAGTGCTGAACATCAGCATGAGGAAGATCGATCGCGTGAAGAAGCGGTTCGTCGTCGATGGCCTTGAGATTTGCCTGAACGGGAGGAAGGGCAGCCGCGTTTACCCAAAGAAGGCGGACGGCGATTTTGAAGCTCATCTGGTGGCACTGAGTTGCAGTGAACCGCCCGAAGGTTTCGCGAGGTGGTCGCTGAGGTTGTTGGCAGACAGGGCCGTCGAACTGGACTACATCGACAGCGTGTCGCACGAAACGGTCCGCCGGCTTCTAAAAAAAACGAACTCAAGCCCTGGCGGCAAAAAGGATGGGTAATACCACCGGATCAAAACAGCAGCTTCGTCGCGCATATGGAAAGGGTGTTGGACATCTACAAGCGTCCATACGATCCGTTGCACCCTGTGGTGTGCATGGACGAATCTCCCAAGCAGCTCATCGCGGAAACGAGAGTTCCGATCCCGGGATCACCAGGACGGGTGGCCAGGCACGACTACGAATACAGGCGTTGCGGCGTCTGTACGGTATTCCTGGCCTCTGAACCTCTGGTCGGGAAGCGCATGGCGAGGGTCAGAGAAAGAAGAACGAAACGGGACTGGGCCTATTTCATCGAAGAGATCGCTGGCCACTACGAAGAAGCGGAGAAGATCACGCTGGTCATGGACAACCTGAATACCCATGTGCCGGGATCACTTTATGAAACGTTTGCCCCTGACAAAGCCAGGGCGTTATGGGAACGATTCGAGTTTGTGTATACCCCCAAACATGGGAGTTGGCTGAACATGGCCGAGATCGAGCTGAACGTTCTCACGGGGCAATGCCTGAACAGAAGACTGGACGACATCGACGTGGTCCGCCGTGAGGTCGAGGCATGGGAGCAATACCGAGACAACAAGAACGCCAAAATCAATTGGCAATTCACGACCCCCGATGCTCGAATCAAGCTATCTCGACTCTATCCGACACTCGATGATTGACACGACACTAGTGTCCCGGTCAACTGCCCAGGATGGGTGAGAGGGGAGGGGGTTGTCTGTTGCTGGCGGCTGGCGATCCCAAAACCAATGATCTTCACATGGCCTGTATCGGGGTTCGCCACGATATGGCCGGGGTTGATGTCCTTGTGAATCAGATCGGCGGCGTGAATATCCGCCAGACCTTCACACGCTTTGACAGCGAGAGGGAAAAACTCCTCCAGTGTCAAAGGACGTTCTGCCGTCAGCTGTTGTAGGGACTCGCCTCCGAAATCCTCCAGGACCATCACGGGGGAATCGTCCTGGGTATCGAGGTCATAGGCTTTGATGACCCCTGGTACATCGAGGTCACTGAGAATCCCATATTCGTTTTTATACGTGGCTACCTCGGCTAGGGCGGACTGATCCCCTTTTAGCACTTTCAGGATGACAGGTTGGCTGCCTTCGGTTCTTATGCCGCGAAAAACACTCGATCTCTCGCTTTCATGAATGAGTGTTACATCCTGAAATCCCTTCAGAATGCCAGGAGGCAAGTCGTTGCTTTTCATCCTGACACCTTCCGTGTGAAACTCCGGCATTTCTGAATCGAGCGCCTTGTCGACGATGCTGGTTCGTTTGGGTCAGTGCCTACGAATTCTGAATGGCCCAATCCGATCCCGCAATGGGGCGGGGTAGCCACGTTCGACGTGTGGTCGGCACTGACGGGGCCTCAGCGACGATGTATCACTGCTGGTTTGCGAGCGCGCCCCGGTCGGCAAAAAGCTCGCCGCGCTGGCATGAATGCGGGTACGCTGTGCCAGCCCACCGGTCTTTGCGCATCCGATTCATAGGCTCAGCGCGGCTCGGCACCGACTGGTCGGGTGCACGGAATCGGGGACCGGCTGGTCGGCGCGCGTCGTCTCCTTAGCTCAACAGCATGAACATGCCGAACATGATCGCCGTCGGGACGAGAGCCGCCTTGAGCAGGCCCATCGGCGTGATCCCTTTTTCGAAGTGGCCCTTCAGGATCGCCTGGCCGGCAGGGTTCGGCGCATTGGCAATCACCGTCAGGCCGCCTCCGCTGACCGCGCCCGCGACGACGGCGTACTTCAGCCCATCGGTGAAGCCGGGAACCAGCGTGCTGAGGTAGGTGATGGCAGCATTGTCGTTGAACGCGGTGAGCACCGTCGACGCAAGCGCCAGCGGCAGCTCGCCCAGACTGCCCAGAACGGGTTCGATCCACCAGCCCTGTACCGCGCCGTGGGTAACGAGGCCTGCGAGAAAGAAGCCCACGAGCAGCGGCGCCTTCAAATCGATGATGTTCTGGTAGTCGGCGGTCACCACGGCGAAACCGAGAAAGAGGAGCAGGCCAGGAACGAAGAGCGCCGGGTAGTGCGCGTTGAAGATCGTCCATCCCATCAACGCGACGTGAACCAGCATGACCCACACCGGCACCCGATCCTCCCGCTGGTCCCACGCGGGATCTATGAACTGGGCGCGCTGCTCCCCTGGGAGGAGGTGCGGGAATTCTCTCTGGAGTCGATAGAGCCTGATCTCCTCGAACCGTTGCTCGAACGCCCGGGAGGCGATCTCGGGATCGATGCCGAGCTTCGCGGTGTGCTTCAGCACCGACTCCCGAAGGCGCTGCTTGACGTCCGCCGCCAATTGATCGAAGGTTGCGGCGATCTCGTCAGACTGCCCCGCCTTCACCTCGGCCACGATCGCGTTGATGTCCCGCTCGGTGGCCTCTCGAGGTAAGTGGGTCGTTAGGATCTCCTCCTCGAGGGTCCGCACCGCAAACTTCTCCCGCAGCGCGGCGAACTCGTTGCGGAACAGATACCAGTAGAGCAAGTTGGAGACCACGATCCCGGCGGCAGCCTTCCAGCCGAAGTGGAGCACCATGTGGCCCGTGCCCCAGCCCCAGGGTCCGGCGATCAGCAGCACCGGCGGTGCGGCGAAGTGCGTCAGTGTCCCGCCCACCGAGATGTTGACGAACAGCAGGCCCAGCGTCGCGTACTTGAGCTTGGGGCTCGGCTCGAGCCGGTAGAACTTGCGCACCAGCAGCAACGCGCAGATCGTCATCGCGGCCGGCTCGGTGATCAACGAGCCGAGCAACGGCCCGAACGTCAGGATCGTCAACCACCACGCCGTCAGCGAACCGCCGAATAGCCGGGCGATGCGGCTCATGCCGGCCTCCGACAACTTGAGGATCGGCCGGGTCGAGGCCAGCGTCATGATCACCACGACGAAGATCGCTTCGTTGTAGTTGACCGTGTGCGAGACGTAATCGACGACGGTCGGCCAATCGAAGAAGAAGAGCACGGAGAGCAGGAGCGGAATCGCCCAGAGGCCGAAGACGACCTCGATCTCGCCCATGAAATGCATCAGGCGTGCGCCGTGGGAGACCGAGCGCAGCGGAGCCGTGCCATCTTCGACCTTTCGTTCGTGGGCCCGCTCGAGACGATGGGAAATCTCGCGGAGCCTGGCGCTGAGAAAGGTGTGGCAGATGGCGAGCAGGAAGATCAGGGTGGCGACGAGGTTGAACGGTTGGGCTTCGATCCTGCCGGTGAGACGCGCGAGGATGCCCTGATCCGCGTCGTCGTAGCCCTGAAGGTCCCGCGGGAATTCGGCGTGTTCAGGGCTCGCGTGCTGCGCAGCGGAGGCGAGGCAGGGTTGGGGAATCAGAGACCCCAAGACGGCGATAACCACCAGGACAAGACAGATCCCCGAGACGGTCTTTTTCATCGTTTCACCTTTCCACGGTTGAGCGCCTTCCCTGGTCCTGGGCCCGGCACAACGAGTCTGTCAGCCCGCGCAAGGCAACTGGAGGGGAGAGGGACTGGCTACTGGCTACTGTACGGGCGGGTGGCACTGGCTACTCGAGCAGCTTGAACGAAATGGCGGCGAGGAACCCGACCAAGGTGCTTAGCCCTACCGCGTTGGCGCTTCCCAGAAGAACCGCCTCCGGGATCATCGCGGCGGCGATCATCGTCAGCATCGCGCCGGCCGCCACGCCTTCCGCGAAGACGACCCACGTCGGATCGAGCGACTCCACGACAAAAAATCCGAAGCCCGCTCCGACAGCAGTGATCACCATCAACGACGCCCACAAGAAGAATATCCGCCCTTTGTTCCAGCCCTGAAGACGCATGTTGGCCGAGCTCGCGAGCGCTTCCGGAAAGTTCGAAAGGAACAACCCGGCAATCAGGGTGAAGGGGATCACCTGCGCAAAAGTGATGGAGCCGAGATCAACAGCCCCCCGCAACAGCACCAGCAGACCCGCGCCTATTACGAAGCTCTCTGGTATTCCATCGAGCAAGATCCCGAGCCAGATGGCGAGAGGAGCCCCCGAATGCTCCTCCCTCGCTATTTGTAGCTCGGTAGCATCAGGCATCTCGGAAGTCGTCTGCAGGGCGGTAGATGCAGCGTCGAACCACTGCAGGCTCCTATCGTATACGCCGCCTACACGATCGCGAACGGAATCCACGATCTCTCTGGCTTCGTCCCGACAGGCCTGATCGAACTCCGGCGAAAGAGCGCGAAGACGATCGACGTCCGATTTGGCGATCGCAACGCCCTTGACGTCGCCCCGAGCGACGGCCTTTGCCAGCGCTGTGATGTCCATCTCCGTCAGCGCCAGCCCGAGAAGGTCTCCCGGGCCTCTCTCAACGATGATGCCTTCGACACTCACGCCATCGACGTGTCCTTCGAGAATAAAGACCAACTCGTCGAGCTTGTCCCCTTCTTTGAAAACGACGTCGCCGTCAAGCCAGGAGACCGGGCGCGCGACTTTGACGAGCGTGTTGATGTGCTCTGAAGACAGGCTTTG
>JAUVAN010000293.1 GCA_030591725.1 Deltaproteobacteria bacterium | reverse complement strand
CGAAGATCGGAAGAGAGAGCACCAACTGTGGCGTTTCGTCAGGGACGTCCCCACATCCTCCGATCAGCAGTCTTCCGAACACGGGATGTTCGGCCATCTTCAACCAGATCCGGGATCCGCCGTCCACGTGCGTGGCCACGAGAACACCGAGGGCTGCGGGAGGCGCGAGAGATGCGCCGAGAGCTTGCAGAGAATGGTACTCCCGCCGTACACGTGCGTGGCCGGTCACCTTTTGGGATATGGCTCCGAGCCCGGATTTTCCCTCCAGGTACGGGCGCACGAGCTTGAGCACGACCGGGGTTTTCAGCTCGGCTGCAAAGCGGGACGCCTCTGTGGGAGATGTGCACAGGCGCTCGGGGCCGCTGTGGATTCCAAATGCCGAGACGAGTCGTTTTGATGTGGTCTCCGAGAGCAGACGTTTTGGGGGGCGGGCGATGAGGTCCACGACCTCGTGATCGATCTCGTCGAGACCAGCTTGACGGTCCTCCCCTCCGCCCGTTGCGCTCCGCGCGCGCCAAAGTAGCGAAAGCGCGGCGGCGATGACCTCGGGCGCGACCAGGGCCAGGCGGCGTCCGTCCGGCGATTCGATCTCGATCTTTCCGTCCCGTCCGACAACCAGCGCCAGGGTTTTTGGAAAACGTTGTCCCGTCGAGGAGAGATCCGAGTGTGCGAGGGCGCCGTGCAGGCGTGACTTGAGAGCGCTCTTGCGACCCTTCAGGCGAACGTCGAAGGGGTCGAGCTTTCCGAGAAAACCGGTAATCCTGACGGCCTGGACGAGGGTGGTCAGGCTGTTGCTCACGATGGCGCCTCGCTGATCGAGGAGCTTGTCCATCAGCAGGCTGTCCCCCCCGGCATCACCGTTGTGCGGTTTTCCGCTCCAGACGAAGGTAACCCCGCCCGTTGTGGCAACCTGCTGTGCCAGATCGAGTTGTTTCTTCTGGAGTCGATCCGATGGAACCAGAAACAAGATCGGTTGCGCCAGGGAGTCGATTGCCTCACGAGCCCGGGCGCTCCAGTCCCTGGAACCGTCGAGGACGACGCCGGGTACGACTCCCTGTGCTTTCAACATTCCGATCACGTGCGCGGATGTCGTCGAATCGGGTGTCGCCAACACGATCTGGGTTTTCCTGTTTTTCATTTTCGAGTCGAGTGTACAGGCTGGTCCACTGCGGGATCAACACTTGGTGCCCGGTTGTGCTTGGGTGTATGACAACATGATGGAATGGAACCTGTTCACGTGGATCTTTCTGGCCTTCTTCGCGGCTCGTTTTGCGCTGGAGTCCGCGCTGGATATCCTGCAGGCGCGCTACCTCTCCAGGCGGCCCGATAGGGTGCCGTCTCACCTCGAGGGCGTTGTCGAAATAGATACCATTCGCAAGGCGGTGTCTTACAACCGCGACAAACTCCGTTTTCGTTTCGTTTCGAGGATCGTGGACGTGGCGCCGTTATGGACGATGGTGCTGTTCGGTTTTGCGTTCATCGATCGCGCGGTGGCCCGGGTGGAACTCGGTCAGCCCTGGTCCGGCCTGTTGTTCTTCGGGATTCTGGGGGTGTTGGGTTTTTTGTGGAACCTTCCCGTGGACGCCTTCTACACCTTTGTCGTCGAGGAGAAACACGGGTTCAACAAGCAGCGTCCCGGTGGGTTCATCGCGGACAAGCTCAAGGGTCTGGCGGTTGCGGCCGTCGTGGGCGCCGTCCTGGGGAGCGTCGTGCTGTTGATGATGAAACACGCGGGGACGCTGTGGTGGTTGTTTGCCTTTGGCGCCGTCGCGATCCTCCAGTTGCTGATCGCCTGGATATACCCGGTGTTAGTAATGCCTTTGTTCAACAAGTTCGAGCCGGTGGAGGCGGACCTGGCCGATGATGTGGCCCGGCTGGCGAAGACCGTGGACTTTCCCCTGGGCAAGGTGGTCACCATGGACGGGTCGAAGCGCTCCTCTCATTCGAACGCATTCTTCACCGGGTTGAGGGGCGCGCGCAGGATTGTCCTCTACGACACCCTGATGAGCAGCCTGAAGCGGCCGCAGTTGCTCGCCGTGCTGGCTCACGAGCTGGGTCACTTCAAGCTGGGACATGTGACAAAGAGAATAGTGATGACCGTCGCGCTGATGCTGGGCGTTTTCGCCGTCATGGGCGGGCTCGGAGGGCAGGGTGATGTGTACACCGGGCTGGGGTTCGAAGGGTCGAGCGAACATGGGTTAATAGTGGTCTTCGGGTTGCTTGCCTCCGAGGTGCTGTTTCCCTTTGGATGGGTGAGCAGGGTCCTGTCGAGGCGCGATGAGCACGCGGCGGATCGGTTCGCCGTGGAGGCGACGGGAAACGGGGAGGACCTGGTCGGGGCGCTGACGGCGCTCACAAAACAGAACCTCGGCAGCCCGGGTTCCCACCGTCTGTACCGGGCATATCACAACACCCATCCAGCCCTGCGCGAGCGCATGAAAACCATCCGGGGATATGCACGTTGATCCGCCCCGTGTCGTTTATCGGCACACGCTGTGTCACTGAAATCCTGCTCGTTCTGTCCCAATCTGTTGAGATTAAATGAACAATCCGTCTAGACCGGTATGGTACTATGTTTGCATAACCACGCTCATAGTACTTGATAACCCCTTCCTGAAAGGGTGAAACGAGGTTGTGAATATGATCTTCATTATCAGACGAGTAATTGCATTGTTGGCCTTGGTTTCTTTTTCGATTACCGGATGTCTGAGTGTCGATGAGCTGGATGATCTGGATATTTTAGGGCCTGAAGATGGAGGTTCAGATACCGACACGACCGATACCGATACCGGTGACACCGATACCGGTGACACCGATACGGGTGAAACCGAGGAGGGCTGCGGCACGTGGTACGAGGACGTGCTCGGTCGTTATTGGGAGAAATGCATGGGGATGGTTGAACGCGTCTCGTTTGAGGATGCCCAGGAATACTGCCAGAACCTTTCCCTGGATGGAGAGAGCGATTGGAGATTGCCCAACATTGATGAATTGAGGACTCTGATAAGGGGATGTCCCGACTCCGAGTATGGGGGTGCTTGCATCGCTACGGATGGGAGTGGTCCCGATTCGAATTGGGTGGAGGAGGACTGTCTGGGATGTCCATATATGGAAGGTCCTGCCATCGGAGGTTGTTATTGGCCCGACGAGCTGGAAGGCGAGTGCGCGGATGGCGCCGGCTTCTGGACGACATCATTCTTCCCGTCTTCTGAAAACGATGTGTGGGCTTTTGGTTTTGCGAGCTGTCGACTGGAGAGTACCTACACCGATGAACACGAAAACCGGGTGAGATGTGTGAGAGACCCCGGCACTGGGGGCGGATAACGGCACGCCGTTTAAATCTGTGAGAGGTATCGGCTGCGGTGACGCCACAGGGAGATTACCGCGAAGACGGCGGTGACGGTTGTCGCGCAGGCGATGAGGATCTCCCCGAGCGGGATGCCGAAAGACAAGTCGAAATACCAGATGGCGAGCGCGCCGCCGGCGAAGAGTATCTGAAGCGACGACTTCAGCGCCACCCACCTGAAACGAGGGGAGATCTTCTGCGACGCCAGGAGGTTGCCCAGGCCGCCGATTGCGAGCTCCAGGGTGAAGGCCAGGATGATGAGCGCGCTCATGCCAACCATCTCGTACCTGCCGATGAGGAACAGGAAAACCAGGGGCACCATCAGCCCGTCGAGAATGAATCGTCCAATCTCCTTCATCAACCCGGGTTTGCCGCGAAAGGCGCTCCAGGCGTCCGACAGATAAGACAATCCGGTTATCACGGTGAGGCCCGTAATTCCCGCCATGATGAGGTATCCCGCCAGGTTCGTGCCCGCCGCCCAGAAGATCAATACGGCGGCGCCCATGAGGGCGATCATCGTCACGCTGCGCAGTCCCTGTTTTTTTCCCTTAACCAGACGGTAAACAATTAACGAGAGAGGGATGATCATGGGGACGCAAAGGAGGCCGATGCGCAGGTTGGCATCCATATCCGAGAGATGGGCCGCCAGGAAGAACAGGATGTAGCCGATGCCGATCATCTGGATCGCCGTCTTGAATTTTGCCAGCGTCGAAGTGCGCATGGGGGCGTCGTGCAGACTCAGACCGGTGCGCAGAGACGTGACGAGAAAATCACGCGAGAAGATGATGGCGATCATCCAAAGGGGGATAACCGTGCGCCCCCACTCCGGGACGTATCGCTCGCACAGAGGCAGGTAGATGACCGCGATGAAGATCTTGTCGGCGATTGGATCCAGCAGGCTTCCAAGGACAGTCGGTCCCTCGCGGCGAGCCATGATGCCGTCAAAGTAGTCCGTTATCCCCAGCACAGCGATCACCAGAATGCATACGAACAGGAGGTTCGCGTCCTGGTAGAGCAGGTATCCGGGGATCGGCATGAGGACAATCCGCGCGATCGTCATCATGTTTGCCGTTATCTTCAAGTAAACACCACCTTAGTCGTTTCCGCTCGATTGGAGAATGCCGTTGACTGGAGTTGAAGTAAAGCCTCTTCCGTGTCGGAGCGGTTCGATGTAGGTTCAACACCGTGAGGAGAATCAAGGCAATAGACGGTGATCTGTTTCGTCCCAGGGGACAGATGGGTAGGGAACTGGATCTTGCGAAGAGCAACCCCGGTGAGGTCATCCGCGTTCTCGGGCCCAGGCTCAGTGAGGAACGAAGGCGCCGTATAGACGAGGTGGCGTCCAATCGCACGGGGATGCTGGCATTGGCCATCGAGGGTGTTCACGATCCACACAATACTGCCGCGGTCATCCGGACGGCGGACGCCTTCGGGATCCTCGAGGTGCATATCATCGAGGGCGCCGCCAAATTCAGATCTTCGCGCAAGGTGACCCAGGGCGCGCACAAATGGGTGGACATCGGAATATGGAGCACCGCCAAGATGTTCATCGAGGCCATGAAAGCGCGAGGCAGGCGTGTGCTGGTTGCCGCCATGGACGGCACACAAAGCGTCGGGGATCTGTCGCCTATCGTGGAGCCGACAGTGCTCGTTTTTGGCAACGAGGCCGAGGGTATCTCGGATAACATGCTCGACAGAGCCGATGGGACCTTCCGGATCCCCATGTACGGATTCGTGGAGAGTTTCAACATTTCGGTGGCCGCCGGAATATCGGCCGCGACATTGCGCGCCGGCGGCGGCGGCGATCTCCCGGAGCGGGATCTGGAGGTTCTGCGCGCAAGGTACTACCTGCGATCGGTTCGTGCAGGTTACGATATAGTCAAGCTCGCTCAGGAGCGAGACCGCTAGCTAAGATCCCGAGTACACAAAGAAAACACAAGTGACGGAAAGGTCAATTTGGCATTGACACGAGCGCGAAGTCAGGGCAGATTTGACAATGTGACGGTTGTGTCACTATGAAAGGCGGCCAATGACCAGGCACAGGAAACCGGAAGAGTGGATCGAGGAGATTCTCCGTGCCGCCGGCGATGAGATAGAAGAGAAGGGGTACCCGGCGCTCACGATGGATGCAATTGCCGGGAGGATCGAGTTGAGCAAGGGCGGCGTGT
>JAUVAN010000253.1 GCA_030591725.1 Deltaproteobacteria bacterium | reverse complement strand
TTTGAGCGGGACACGAGATTTGAACTCGCGACTTCCAGCTTGGGAAGCTAGCACTCTACCACTGAGTTAGTCCCGCAAAACCAGATTGCAAAATAGAGGCGCAGCCTCATATCGTCAAGCCCACAGTTGTGGTTCGCGACCACGGCGCGAGGACGCGGACAGCCCCTTCGAGGATCGTGCACTCGACCGGAAGAAACCCGGGGTGCTCCCCGTCCATCTCCGCTGGCACCCTGCCCATATCGTCCAGGGGCTCCATCGAGATTTTCTTTCCCCTCACCGAGTGTATCCCGGGAACATCCAGATGCTCGCCTCGATAGACCTTGCGGCTGTTCATGACGAACTTGAACACACCCAACCCTTCCATGATGATCACGTCGAACAACCCGTCGTCCAGAATGGCGTGTGGCGCCACCTTCATCCCGCCTCCGAAAAACCTCCCGTTGGCCACCACCACAGCGCTCGCGATCAGCTCCTCGTCGAACGAATCATCTATCCGCAACCTGACCTTCCTGTCACGCCAGGAAAACAGGGTCGTGACCGCAGCGACGGCAAACGCCGCCTTGCCGCCCAGTCGCTTGGAGCCCAGGTTGACGTTCTGTGCTATTGCGGCGCTGACGCCGATGCTGGCTATGTTGAGGAAATACCGGGATACTCGCTCGCCGTCACCGTCCGTTACCACAATTCGGCCCACGTCTATCGTGCGGCAGGTCAGGTCCGCAAGCGCACCGACAATGCCGGATCCGGAAGCGCCGATCGATCTCGCAAAATCACAGCCCGTACCCGATGGGAGAAAGACCATCGGCGGGCAACCCTCCATCAATTCTCCGGTGGAGGGATCCGCAAGGCCATTGATCGCCTCGTTCACCGTGCCGTCTCCCCCAACGATTACTAACCGCTCCACGCGCTCGTTCACCGCCTCGAAAACGAGCCTGGTCACGCCGCCCGTCTCGTCGCTGGCCCGAATCTCGCAATGACCGAATCTGTCTGACACCGCCGCCTCGATATCCACGAGACGTTTTTGAACCTTTCCCGCCGCGGCACGGGGGTTGACTATGACAATGCTTTTGACCTGCATACAGCCTAGAGAACAGCCATGATCGTCCGGAGAATGGACCCAAAATCACCGGAGGCGCCCGGTACTTCACAACCGCACTTGTTGGACAGGGCATGGATCTGATAACCACCGTCTATCGGTCCGCCGTCCGTCAGGCCCGAATCCAGGTCAATCAACTCGCCATCGGTGTAGAGGCAGACGTCGTCGATGTTCCATCCCGCAAACTGCAGGCCCTGATCCGAGGCTATCTCCCACCTCAGCTGGACCGCCGAGTTTCCCGCCGCGAGATCGGAGATGTCCATGTCAAAAAGGATCCACTCCTTGTCAATGTGGTGAATCGATTTACTTTCATCGCTCGACGATGACGCGACGTTGGTCCACACCTTCTCGGTCTCGTTGACATAGACGGTGGCATGGTCGAAGAATCCGTCCTCCACGCCCAGCCAGCGACGGAACCTCAACCGCACGTTCATACCCTCGTACTCGCTCAGATCCCATACGGGGCTTCTGAGGGTGTTCACCTTGCCCGGCTGGTACTGGCCGTTCCATTCGATCTCCGGCTGGAGATCGTTGCCCCACACGTAGTCACCGCTGAATGCCTCTTCGGGATCGCCGCCGATGCCGGGCGGGAACCCGCGCATCCAATCGTCGGCTCCGTCGATATCATCACCGGAGAGCAGCTCGTGAGTCCACTCGAGATCCTCCTGTTCGAAGTCATCGCACAAGATCATCTTCAGCGGGCCCACATAGGCCATGTAGTACGGCTCGGCCTTGTTGTTGGGCTTGACCATCGTGTGCCCTGTGTCGGCATCCGAGGCCTCTATTCGATACCAGAGTTCCGTCCCCCTCGGCTGTGGCGGGATGTCGCCACTGAAGAGGTCGCCCCCCGTGGATACCATCTCTATCTCGGACCATGTCTCTCCATGGTCAACGCTATAGGCCACGATGACTTCGCCCAGGGTGGCGCACTCCTCCTCGGTGACCCGGGCGGTCGCATTCACTGTGATCGGATTGCTCGGGTAGTTTATCTCGGTGATCTGCTCGTGTTCGATGCCTATGAGCCCCTGCCCATCCGCAGCCAGCCCATGAAGGGCGAAGTGCTCGTAGATCATACACAGATTGGGAGTTCCATCCGACAGAACCCCGTTATCGTCATCGGAAAGGAGCGCCGCCTCGAAAGATGTGTCCATCTTCCCGGTGAAGCGCATCATCTGGAACAGGAGTTCGTCGCTGTACTTGCGCCCCTGGACCTCCCCTTTCTCGATGATCATTGCCTTGCGCAGATCCCACAGGGCGCCGCCCAGGATCAGACCAGTCTGATGCGTATCCTCGGAGATATCGTCCGGCCACACCTTGTCGGGTTCCAGATCTCGGATCCCCTGCCCGCTGGTGAAAAAATACGGTCCGACGATGTTGTCATTGGTGATGGTCACGGACGTGGTGTCCGCAAACGCCTCGCTGACGGCCGAGTCGAACACACCTATGCCCGAGGATGAATTCACGGCGTTCATGTGCACCGAGTGCCCGTACTCGTGATAGACGACGTCCGAAATCATGGCGGTGTTGTTGCACGGATATGAACTGCTGCCACCCGCCATGAGGAAGTTGATGGACACGCCGTCCGACCACGCGTTGCAATAATCCTGGTTGCTGTCCCCATCCATGTCGATGTGGTTGGGGAGGACCGGGTATTCCTGATCCAGAAATGGCAGATCGTCTTCCAGGCCACGCACGTGGTTGCGGATTATCATGAAGAACTTGTACAGATCGAGCTGAGCCTGTTGCTCCTCGCTGCCGTCGCCTGTCCACAGATGGGAGTCAGAATCACCAATCCCGGTCGCGCTGAGGACCGCGTCGGTTCCGGATTGATTGTCGACCCTGACGTACGGTCCCAGAAGATCGCCACTGAGATCGACTGAAGTTCCGGTCACCGTGAAGTCGCCGTCGAGGTCAGTGGTCACGTTCTCGGCGGTGGTTGTAATATCCAGATAAGAGGCGCCCCCCGAAATGAGGCTCCCCCCGGGGTTCCGATCGTGATGCTCCAGGTTAACCGTTGCCGACATGAACATCCGCTCGTCGCGCAGAGCGAAAACCTCGCCCTCGTGGGCATCAACATATGCTGTCCACCTGCCCATCGGCGCGCTCAACTCCACCGCAAACACGAGCTTGTAATCAACGGTGTCCTCGCCTATCAGCGGCATGATCATCAGTCGGGATGAACCCGCGTGAGCATGAATGCCCCGCCCTTTCAGGTACGCTGTCGCCGCGCTTGACGCCTCACCCATTTCCACCGAGGGACAGGTCTCCATGGGCTCCACCGCAAACATACGAACACCGATCATCACCATGCGACCGCTCGCAAAAACGAGGTACGACCCCGCGCCCATCACCGGCACGTTGTCATGAAGTTGATCGTGGGTAACGGTCCTCATTCCCCTGGACACGCCGTTTCCACGTGATTTCATATCGGCCGGAAACACTCCCCGGGGTAGCAGGTAGGCGTTTTGCCACCAGAAACTCTCCGCTGTGGACAATGCCACCAGGGAATCGTCGCGCACCGAGGGATCCACAGGGATACCCTCACCCCAGATTCGTCTGAAATGCCCTGTGGGGCCGCCTCGTCGCTGGATCCACTCGCCACCGAACCGCTTGATGAAGTGCCCGGGCGCCCCGGTGACCACACTCGGCTTCGTGGCTCCCCCATGGCCCACGATCCACCCGGAGCCTTCGGGAACCAGCTCTACGTGTCTTCCCATCCCTGTAAAAGAGATAGATAAAGAGGGCAGCAGCAGCAATACCGAGAAAACGAGCCCAAATGTGGCAACTTTCATCCGCATTTTATAGTCCTCCTGTCTATTTCTTAATAGCCAGTTACCTGAGGAATGCAAACAGTCCAAAAAGTATAATGTTACTTCTACTAAAAAACGATTGACTCGATCGGGACAATGTCCCTAATATTCATGCGAAATTTAAAGCGTCATCGTCAATAAACCCATGACGGGAGGGAAAAATGATCTGGAAAAAAGTCCTGTTAATAGTTGCTGCGGCAGCGATGCTCTCGGGCTGTATAACGCAGGCCGCGGTCCTTTCCAAAGAGGGCAAAGCATACGTTGTAAGTGGCCACATATTTGGAACCAAAATGTATGTATGCGACGCCACAGACGGCAATCCCGAATGTTGGCCTGTCGAAGAACAAGAACGAGAGTAAAGGAGGCAAATGAAATGAAAAAATATCTTTATATCGCATTGGCCTCTTTGATGTTCGTGGCGATGACGAGTTGCAGTTACGTCTACTCTGGTATGCACACGGACTCCTCCCTCAACGGAGACTCCTGGTATACAACGAACACCTGGGCTTTCGGTCTGGTCTGGGGAACCCACGTTTACTACTGCCCCGCACCCACAGGCAAGGGTCCGGTTACGTGCATCGAAGCAATCATGCACGAGGGGGGCTCGGGAGCCGCAATGGACGCCGGATTCGGCGCGCCTGCACAGCCGGCACAACCCGCGCAGCCCGCATACGGCGCTCCCGCGCAGCCCGCTCAGCCCGGCTTCGGTCAGCCCGCGCAGCCTGGCTACGGTGCTCCGGCACAGCCGGCCGGTGGATACCAGCCGCAACCTGCTCCTCCCGCACCGGAACCGGCTCCAGCTCCTCCCCCTCCCGGTTACTAGTCAAAGCTGGCCCCCATCAACTTCCCCTTCCCCTCGCAGGGGAAGGCCGGGATGGGGTTAATCTCCATATCAGAATAGTTTAGAACGGCAGGACGCCGGAAAAATCACTACAGCTTCTTGACGAGGGTGACCTTGTGAGGACGTGTCAGGTCGTTCTTGTCCACGTTCTTGTATCCCAGCGCCTGGTAGTTCGTCACCGGCTTTGCCTTGCCCTTGACCTTCACGGCTTCGTGCTGGAGGAAATCGAAATCGCTCTTCACTGCCTCGTGGGTGAACTCGCTGATGAGTACCTGTTCCGCCTTGGCGGTCGAGCATAACCTTGCGGCGGTATTGACGGTGTCACCGATTACCGAATAGCTCATTGTCCGGGTGGAGCCGATATAGCCCGCCACCAGCGGCCCGGTGTTGATGCCGATCCCGATCTCGATGGCCGACAATCCCTCGTCTTGACGGGTACGGTTGAACTCCACGAGGGCCGTTTGCATGTCCAACCCGGCGCTCACCGCTCTGCCGGGATCGTCTTCGTGAGCCACAGGAGCGCCCCACAGCACCATGATCTCATCACCGACGAACTTGTCGATAGTGCCCTCGTGCTTGAAAGCCACCTCCACCATGATCTCGAAGTACTCGTTGAGCATCTGTAGCACATCGGCCGCGGGCATATCCTCGCTCATGGAAGTGAATCCCCTGATATCCGCGAAGAGCACTGTGGCTACGCGATCCTCGCCGCCCTTTTCGACCGACAGCTCTCCGGAGACGACCATTTCCGCAAGATCGGGAGACAGCAGCCGCGAAAAGCGCTCGCGGGTGGCGGCGTCCACCTCTATTTTCTTGGTCATGTCCGCATTTATAATGAACTGTGCCGTCTGGTTGGCGATATTGGACAGCAGGTGCAGATCCTTCTCGGAATAGGCGTTCACGGCAACTGACGAATCGATGAGGATTATCCCGAGAAGCTCATCGGCGTTTATGATGGGAACCGCCATTGAAGATCGGATACCCTGCATGATCATGGATTTGGCTTCCTTGAAGCGGGTATCCATCTGCGCATCCGATGACAGTATGCCGGCCTTCTCGGCCTGAACCGCCTTCACCAGCGTCGATGATATGGTGATCTTGTCCTCGGGCTTCTTGGTCTTGAACGCTCGCGGTTTCATCTGGTCTGCCTCGTCTGTGAGCAGGATGACACCACGATCGCAGTTGAGAAACTCGAATGTTCTCTCCAGGATCCTCTCCAGGATCTGGTCCAGGTTGAGGTCGAGGCCAATGTCGTGTTGGAGTTCGTATGTAACGCGCAGCTTCTCGTAATCGGTACGCAGATCCTTGACGTCCTCTATCTCGGCCTCCGGCAAGAACCTGTCCTCGACAGCGGATATCTTGGACCTGATGTGGCTCTGAACACCGCCCTCGGTCATATCCACAACCTGCTGGGCCACTGTTGCCCCCGCGTCCTCGGAGATGAACATGCACCTGGTGTTGCCCAGGAACACCTCGTCCCCGTCGCGAAGCTGGATCTCGCCGGATATTTTTTCC
>JAUVAN010000071.1 GCA_030591725.1 Deltaproteobacteria bacterium | reverse complement strand
GTCCCCCTGAACGACGGCTGCGGCGGCTCCGGCGACGGCTGGCAGTGGGTCGACGCGGCGCACACGCAGGTGGAGTTCTGCCCGGTATCCTGCGATGAACTCCAGGACGGGGATCCGCCGGATATTTCGGCCGCGTGGGGCTGCCCGACCGTCCTCGAGTAGCGCATTTCGACAATAAGTGACCAGGCTCAAGTTATTCGAAGAAGTTCTTCATTTTCTCGAAAAACGACGGCTGTCTGGACTGAACCTTGTCACCGAGCTCCTCACCGAGCTCCTCGATGAGCGTCCTTTGCCGCTCGGTGAGCTTTCTCGGAACGGCCACCTCCACGTGAACGTGCTGGTCGCCGCGTCTGCTGCTCCTCAACGCCGGCAACCCCTTGCCCTTCAGCCGATATACCCGTCCGTTCTCCGTGCCGGGATTGATTTTCATGGTGACCGGCCCGTCGATGGTGGGCACCTCGATCTGCGCCCCCAGGACCGCCTGGGGATAACTGATGTGAATGGCGCCGTGCAGATCGTATCCCTGCCTGCGAAACACGGGGTGCTCGGCCACCCTTATTACCACGTGGAGATCTCCGTTCGGGGCTCCTCCCCGGCCGTGCTCGCCGCCGCTTTCGATAATCTTGACAGCGCCGTCGTCCGCTCCGGCGGGGATGTGAACCTCGTACTCCTCTTCACCTTTCATCATTCCCCGCCCATCGCATTCGGCGCACGGCTCGGATATTGTCTCCCCCGTTCCGCCGCACGCCAGGCAGGTCGTGGCCATGGTGAAGATCCCCTGCCGGAGCTGCACCTGGCCCCTACCCTGGCACTGGCCGCACGTCTGGGGCGTCACGCCCTTTGCCGCTCCGCTGCCGCCGCACTCATCGCACCTGACCAGCTTTGGAATGGTGATCTTGACATCGGCGCCGGTGAATATCTGCTCCAGCGAGAGGGAAAGATCATATTGCAAATCCCTCCCGGGGGTTCCCCTGCGACGCTGCCGTCGCGGCTGTCCACCGAAGACCGACCCGAATATCGACTCAAAGAAGTCGGTCATGCTGCCCATGTTCACGGCCGCGCCCCCAAACCCGGCCATGTCGGGCGCGTTGTGGCCGAAACGATCGTACCTTGCGCGCTGTTGTGGATCGGAGAGCACCTGGTATGCCTCGGTGAGATCCTTGAACTTATCGGCCGCGCTATTATCGTCGGGGTTCTGGTCAGGATGGTACTTCATGGCCAGGCGCCGATACGATTTCTTGAGCACATCCGAATCGGCGTCCCGAGGCACGTCCAGGACCTCGTAGTAGTCTCTTTTTGACTGCATCTGGTCAGGCTTCTATGGGGCCGCTGCCGCCGTCCTCCCCGGGGTCGTCTCCATCGGAGGGGACGGTTTCATCAAACCCGTCGCTGTCGCCCTCGACGCCGGCGTACATGGCCTCGGCAATGCGGAACGCGGATGTTTCAAGCTGGGACCTGAACTCTCGAATGAGGTCCACGTCATCCTCTTTCATGGCTCCCTTGAGCGCGGCGATGTCCGCCCGGATAAGATCAATGTCCTCGACGGCAACGACTCCACCGTACTCCTCGACGGCACGCTCGGAGGTGTAGATGAGAGACTCGGCCTCCATCCGCGCCTCCGCGAGCTCCTTGCGCAACTCGTCGTCCTGCCGCAGGGACTCCGCCTCCCCGACTATCCTTTCGATGTCTGCTTCCTTGAGCCCGGTCGCCGCCGTCACGCGAATGGTCTGTTCTTTTCCGGTGCCGAGGTCCCGCGCGGACACGGACACGATGCCATTGGCGTCAATATCAAAAGTCACCTGGATCTGAGGAACTCCCCTGGGCGCGGGCGGGATGCCCGTGAGCTCGAATTTGGCGAGGGTCTTGTTGTTGGCGGCCATCTGCCGCTCGCCCTGGAGCACATGAATCGGCACAAAATTTTGACTGTCCATGCTGGTGGTGAAGACCTGTCGCTTTCGCGTGGGGATGGTCGTGTTTCGGTCGATCAGCCTGGTGAAGACCCCGCCGCCGGTCTCGACTCCGAGGCTCAGGGGCGTCACGTCCAGCAACAATATCTCATCGATCTCGCCCGAAAGGACCGCTCCCTGGATCGCCGCTCCGACAGCTACTACCTCGTCCGGGTTGACTCCGCGAAGGGGTTTCTTTCCAAAGAACTCCTCAACCATTTTTTGCATCAGCGGCATGCGCGTCATTCCGCCTACGAGCAAAATCTCGTCGATATCGCCTACGCTAACCCCGGCGTCGTCGAGAGCTTGTTTGCAAGGTTTGAACGAGTTCTCCACCAGATCCTGGACCAGATCCTCGTACTCATTGCGCTCTATTGTGGCCACGAGGTGCCTGGGCCCTGAAGAATCAGAGGCGATGAACGGGAGGTTTATCTCCGTTGAAATGGACGATGACAGCTCGTGCTTGGCCCGCTCTGAGGCTTCTCTCAGGCGTTGAAGCGCCATCTTGTCACCACGCAGATCTATATCGTGCTCATTTTTGAAACCGTCCGCCAGGTATTCCACCAGGCGCTGGTCGAAATCCTCTCCACCGAGGAACGTGTCGCCGCTGGTGGACCTGACCGAGAACACCCCGTCTTCGATATCGAGAATGGAGATGTCGAACGTGCCCCCGCCGAAGTCGTACACGGCTATTCGCTGGCTTCCCGCATGTTCACTGTCCAGTCCGTAAGCGAGAGCTGCTGCGGTGGGCTCGTTGATTATCCGTTCCACGTCGAGACCGGCGATCTTGCCCGCGTCCGATGTGGCCTGCCTCTGGGCGTCGTTGAAATAAGCGGGGACGGTTACTACCGCCCGGCTTACGGTTTCACCGAGGTATGTCTCGGCCACCTGGCGCATTTCCCCGAGGATGATCGCCGAGAGCTCCGGTGGGCTGATTTTTTTTCCGCGAATTGAAATCCACGCGTCGCCGTTATCTGCTTCGACAATTTCATAGGAGCACATGGCGCGCTGACGTTCGGCTTCCTTGGAGTCGAACCTGCGCCCCATCAGACGTTTCATGGAGTGGACGGTATTCACAGGGTCGGTCGCCGCCTGCCTCTTTCCCACCTGGCCCACGAGTCGCTCGTTGGAATCTGAAAACCCGATGTACGAAGGAGTGGTACGACTCCCTTCGGAGTTGGGGATAACCACCGGATCCTTTCCATCTATCACGGCAACGCACGAGTTGGTCGTCCCGAGATCGATGCCGATGACTCGCTCGTCAGCCATTGGATTCCTCCGTCTCGGTCGGTTCCTCAGTTTCGGTGGATTCCTCGGGCTTGCCGGACGAAACCATGACCATGGAGGCCCGCAAGAGGCGATCGCCGAGCATATAGCCAGCCCTCATCTCTTCTAGAATCTCGCCGGAATCGTGATCCTCGGAGGGAATCTGGGCCACGGCTTCGTGAAAGACCGGATCGAAGGCCTTGCCCAGTGTTTCGATGGGTTTGAGCCCGAACTGCTCCATGGAAGCCAGGAACTGTTTACGAACCATGTTCACGCCGTCGAGAACCGCCCTGGCCGGTCCATCGTCGTCACTACCGGACTTGAGCGCCATATCCAGGGCGTCGATGGTCGGCAACATTGAGTTCAGCACGTCGACGCGCCCTCGGATGACCGCGTTCGAAACGTCCCGCATGCACCGCTTGCGAACGTTCTCCAATTCGGCAGCCGTACGAAGAAGGCGTTCGCGCTCATCCTCGAGCTTCCGTTCGAGATCGGCGATAATCTCGTCAGGATCACTGACAATCTCATCGTTTTCGCTGATGTCGTCGTCATCGACGATTTTTGTATCTTCTTCTTCCATATATAAACTGTGCACTACCCCATATTGCTTCGTCTTACGTCGGGCGTACTTTACAACGTGTTCGCCAAGGAGAAAAGGGTGCAAACGATTGTTTATAATGTTTATTTACAACCAGGCCTGGAATAAGGCGTGGTGACGGCTGTTTTTCTTTGCGTGAAAGGGGAAAAAAAGCATGGCCCGCTCGGGTAAAAGAGAAAAAAAAGAACAGCAGCAGTTCGAGTCCGCCTGCGTGGAGCACCTCGACGCCCTTTACGCGACCGCTCTTCGCATGACACGAAACACGTCAAACGCCGAAGAGCTGGTGCAGGACACTTACGTCCGGGTGTTCAGGTTCGCGGACAGTTTTGAGTGGGGGACCAACCTGAAAGCGTGGCTTTTCAGGATTCTGACAAACACCTTTATCAACAACTATCGCCACAAGGTCCACGAACGCCGCTATCTTGAGCGTGTCGCTACCGAGCCCATTTACGACCAGGTACTCGATAGCGAGGCGCGGAAGTTCGCGTCGGATCCCGAGGCTCACGTTTTCTCTTCATTTTTCAAGAAAGAACTGGACCGTGCGCTCGACGAGCTGCCCGACGATTATCGAACGGTCGTGGTGCTGTCCGACCTCCAGGGATTTTCCTACAAGGAGATCTCCCAGATGATGGAGTGTCCCATGGGCACGGTGATGTCCCGACTCCATCGGGGTCGCAGGATCCTGCAGCGGGAGCTCATCGATCACGCGGTGGCCGCCGGAATCGTTTCGGTCAGCGGTGTGGAGCAGAAAAAAAGCGGTAGCGAGCCGACGGATCTGAAGGAGTTTCGCCGCAATCGGGAGAATGGATCATGAATTGTGCGCAGACCGTGAAATACCTCGACGCTTATGTTGACGGCGAACTGGAGGCGGGGCGAATGATTGAGGTTGAGGCTCACCTGGATCACTGCGAGACATGTGGAGCGCTGACCCTGCTACGGCGAAGGATGAAGAGCGAGATCGCGGCGCTGGACGACGGGATCGTCGCTCCGGATCACCTGAGGCGTCGCGTCGAGGGCCTGCCGAGGACCGGAACCAGGCGTATCAAGGTGGCGATCTTTACGGCAGTGCCGATAGCGGCGGCGGCCGCGTTGCTGCTGGTCTTCACCGTCGGGCCCTGGTCGATCGACGAGACCGGGGAGGAGCCGATGGCCGCAGTGGTTGACGACCTGGTCCAGCGACACGCAAGGGAACTCCCCATGGAGTTCAAGGGACCGGATCCGTCCCTCGCCGCGTCCTGGTTTCGAGGCAAAGTCGATTTCCCGGTGCACGCGCCACGGTTAAAACTCTCCAACGCCAGCTTCCAGGGCGCCCGGCTCTCCAGCGTGCAGGCACACCAGGCCGCCCACATGGTCTACACCGTCGACGGTCACCGGGTGACCCTCATGATCTTCCCTGTCGACAAGCTGGTCGTGCAGGGAGGAGACAACGTCCGGGTGGATGGAAAGAACGTGGTGCTCGGACATCGAAATGGTTACAACGTGGCCGTCATGATCGACGGAGACATGGCCTACGCCCTCTCCTCGGATCTTTCCCCCGAGCGGCTGATCAGCCTGTTCACCGAGCTGAGCATATAAAAAAAGCCGCCGGAGAACTCATCTCCGACGGCCTATCGGTGACCCCGACGGGAATCGAACCCGTGTCGCCGGCGTGAAAGGCCGGTGTCCTAGACCGCTAGACGACGGGGCCACATATCCTTGGTCCCCAAAAAGCACATACCAAAAAGGTAAATACCGATCGGGACAGTGAGCCGTGAAGGAGTCGAACCTTCGACCTACGGATTAAAAGTCCGTTGCTCTACCAAACTGAGCTAACGGCCCATTCTCGAATTGTCAAAACCGACGGCCCGGGTAAATCCAAAGGCCCTCGGCGCGCCGGTGTTTACCAAGGGAACTCCTTTTCATCAAGCTTTAAAGCCGGCCGCCATCATCTTCGAGCCGGGTTGTCAACACGCCGGATATGAAAGTAGAATGTCCGGCAAATGGACGCCATGAGAAAACGGATGTTCAAGGCGCTCGGGACGGTGGTTATCGCCTGCGTCTTCGGAACGGTTGGTTTCTACTTGCTGGACCACGGTCAGCACACAGTGACCGAGTGTTTTTTCATGACGGTCATAACCCTGGCCACGGTGGGGTACAGGGAGGTGGTTCCTCTCGACGTGTACGGTCAACTCTTCGCGTCGATGTTGATCATCTTCGGCATGGGCACCCTGATCTACTTCGGCTCTACCCTCATCGCTTTCTGGGTGGAGCTGGATCTCCGACATGCGAGGCGGAGGAAAAAGATGAAAAAACGAATAGACCACTTGAAGGACCACATCATCGTCTGCGGTACGGGAACAACCGGAGGGCGTGTGGTAGATGAGATGATCGACACCAAGACACCCTTCGTCATGGTGGACATGGACGAGGAGAAGCTCCTGGCCATGTGCGAGAAGAGCGAGAAAAAGGCTCCTGATATAAGCTACGTCCACGGGGATGCCACCGAGGACAAGGTGCTGGAGGCTGCAGGCATCGATCGCGCTTCGGGGTTGGTGGCTGCCTTGCGGAACGACAAGGACAACCTGTACCTGATCCTGTCCGCCAGGCAGATCAATCCGCATCTGCGCATCGTGGCGCGCGCAACGGAAGAGGACGCCCCGGCGAAGATGTTGCGGGCGGGCGCAAACAAGGTGATCGCTCCCAATATTCTGGGTGGAATGAGGATCGCCTCGGAAATCATACGACCGGACGTTGTCGAATTCCTGGACATCATGCTGCGCGACAAGAAGCAGAACACCCGTATAGAGCAGGTTGCGCTACCCGCCGGCTCCCCGCTGGCCGGGAAAAAACTGTCGGACACCAAGATCCGCAAGGCCACGGATGTTCTGGTCATCGCCTTGCGGACCGACGAGGAGTTCATTTACAATCCGGGACCGGACACCATCATCACCGAGGGCGCGGTGCTCGTGGTGCTCGGCTCCATAGAATCGGTTATTAAATTGCGTGATTCTCTTCAGGGGAAAGGAAGCGCTCCGCACCTTATTGACCATACTCCCACCCCCGTCGCCACCGATACGAACAAGTGAATTTCCCCTTGTTTCGAGATGACAAGCGGAATAATCTTCGTGCACGCAAAAGGTGTCGACTGTAGAAGGATCACGCATGACAACTCAACCTCGACGCACTCCACTTTACGATGAACTCAAGAAACTCGGCGGCCGAATGGTCCCCTTCGCGGGATACGAGATGGCCGTTCAATTCGAAGGCATCAAGGCCGAGCACAACTCCGTCCGGACCAGGGCGGGGCTCTTTGACGTCAGCCATATGTGCGAGTTCTGGCTCGACGGCCGCGACGCGCTCGAGTACGCCCACTGGCTGGTCACCAACGACGTCAAGGGTCTCGAGGACGGACAGATATGCTACACCCCCATGTGCATGCCGAACGGCGGTATCGTGGACGACCTTCTCGTCTATCGCTACGGCACGGACAGGATCCTGCTCGTGGTCAACGCGGCCTGTCACGACAAGGACCTCGAGCATGTTCAAAAAAATGTCCGGGGTGACGTCAAGGTAACCGACAGGAGCTACGAGACAGGCCAGATCGCGCTCCAGGGGCCCGCCGCGGTGGAGATCCTGGCCTCGATAACCGGGGGCGCCCATCGGGACCTGGGCTTCTTCCGGTTCGTGGACAGCGAGGTCGCCGGCAAACCGTGTCTCATTTCCCGCACGGGATACACCGCAGAAGACGGTTATGAAATTTACTGCGACAACGAACACATGGTCGATGTGTTCAGGGCGTTGATGGAAGCGGGTGAACCGCACGGACTCAAGCCCATCGGGCTCGGCGCCCGGGACACCCTGCGCCTCGAGGGCAAGCTCGCGCTCTACGGCAACGACATCGACCTGAACACCACTCCCCTGGAGGCCTCCCTGGGATGGACGGTCAAGTGGGACGTTGGTGATTTCAACGGGCGCGACGCGCTCGTCGCTCAAAAAGAGGAGGGGCTCAAGCGTCGTCTCGTTGGTTTCCAGATGGTGGGAAAGGGCATCGGGAGACACGAATACCCCATCGTTCCGGCAGGCTCGGACGCCGGCGCGGAACCGGTCGGGGTGGTCACCTCCGGGGGACCGTCACCCACCCTGGGAGTCAGCATCGGACTCGCGTACCTTCCCAAAAAAGGATACAAGGTGGGCGCTCCCATCGGCGTGGTCATCAGGGGTAAGGTGGTCGAGGCCAAAATCGTAAAAACTCCCTTCTACAAAAGACCGCAATAGGCGGCCAATCACATGCGAGGGTCAAGATGAATATTCCGGAAAATCTGCGTTACACAAAAGACCACGAATGGGTCAAGGTCGATGGCGACGTGGCGACGGTGGGGGTCTCCGCATTTGCCGTGGAGCAACTCGGCGATATCACCCTGGTGGAGATGCCCGAGGTCGGCGACGAGATCAAGGCCGGCGAGGCCATGGGAACCGTTGAATCGGTCAAGGCCGTATCCGACATGTACGCGCCCATCTCCGGGACGGTCAAGACCATCAACGAAGAGCTGGACGACGCACCTGAAAAGGTGAACGAGGATTGCTACGGAGCGGGCTGGATGCTCAGTATCCAGATCTCCGATCCCGCCGAGGTGGAGGCTCTGTTCGATAGCGCCGGTTACAAGGATCATGTGGCCAGCCTCGACGACTGACATGCTCTTTCAATCAAGGAGACGATCGTGAGATACATCCCTCATTCCGACGCCGACATCTCCGAGATGCTCGAAAAGATAGGCGCCGACACAGTGGAAGAGCTCTTCGAGCAGATCCCCGAGCCGCTGAGGTTCAGGAAGGATCTCGATCTTCCTCCCCCCATGTCCGAATCGGAGCTCATGGCCCACATGAACAACCTGGTCGGCCTCATGCCGGCGGGCGGTCTGGTCTCCTTCATGGGCGCCGGCCTGTACGCGCACCACGTTTCGGTTGCAGTCGATCAGATTCTCCTTCGTTCGGAGTTCTACACGGCCTACACGCCATACCAGCCCGAGGTGAGCCAGGGCACGCTCCAGTCGATCTTCGAGTTTCAGACCATGATGTGCCGGATCTTTGGAACGAGCGTCTCAAACGCGTCCATGTACGATGGCGCGACTGCGGCCACCGAAGCGGCCCTCATGGCCCGGCGGGTGACCAGGCGAAACAAGATCGTCGTTTCGGGAGGAGTGCACCCCGAGTACCTTGAGGTTCTCGAAACATATCTCCGGGCGACCGACGACAACGAACCCCAGATGGCAATTGTCGACATCGATCCTGAAACCGGCGCAACGGACCTGCAAAAGCTCGGCGAGGCGCTGGACGGCGAAACCGCATGCGTGATCGTCGGATACCCCAACTTCTACGGCGTGGTGGAGCGAGTTGACGAGATCTCCGCGATGGCAAGGGACGCCGGGGCGCTCACGATCACCGCCACCATGGACCCGTACGCGCTGGGCGTTATCGCACCTCCCGGAGATCTCGGGGTCGATATCGCGACCGGTGAGGGGCAGGCGCTGGGCGTGTCGATAGGATTCGGCGGACCCGGTCTCGGACTGTTCTCGGTTCGCGAAGACAAGAAACTGTTGCGACAGATGCCCGGCAGGTTGGTCGGCCAGACCGTGGACGTTGAGGGAAAGACCGGCTACGTGCTCACCCTGGCCACCCGCGAGCAGCACATCCGCAGGGAGAAGGCCACGTCCAATATCTGCACCAATCACGGACTGTGCGCTCTGGCCGTGGGGGTCAATATGAGCCTGCTCGGAAAATCCGGATTCCAGAAGGTGGCGAGAGACTGCCTCGCGCGCACAGCGTACCTCAAGAAGGGAATCTCGGACGTGAAGGGATTCTCAATCAAGTACAGCGGCCCCACCTTCAACGAGTTCACCGTTAAGTGCGAGGGAAGAAAAGCCGCAGATGTCCTGACCGCCCTCGAGGAGAAGTGCCTGCTCGCCGGTGTGGATCTCGGGCGCTTCGACCCGACAATGGACGACTCCTTCCTCGTCGCCGTGACCGAATGTCACAATCGCGAAACTCTCGACTCCTACATCAAGTCCATCGGCGAGATCTAAATCCCTGGCGAACCAGCTCGTCGATGGAATAGCCGGTCAGAAAAACTTGGGAGGACAATTATGAAACACAAAGCACAAATTTGGTTTGCGGGAGTTAGCCTGATAATGGCTGCTACCCTGGTGTTTTCACCCATGGCGCTGTCACAGGAACAGAAAGACGCGGAGGCGCCGAAGCCGGGGAGCGACGGTTTCACCGCGTATATTCTCAACAAGATCGACGATCTCTATCGGGGCACAAGTAGCCGCGGCGTCATGGCAATGGAAATAAAAACCAAACACTGGAACAGGAGCATGGAGGCCGAGTCCTGGTCTCTTGGAACGAAGTACTCCCTGGTCAGAATCCTCAAACCCAGCAAAGAAAAGGGCACCGCCACGCTCAAGGCCAACGATGACCTCTTCATGTATCTGAACAAGACCGGTCGCACGGTGAAAATCACATCCGGAATGATGGGCAGCTCATGGATGGGAAGTCACTTCACCAATGACGACCTGGTCAAGGGTTCACGCATGGCCGAAGACTACGTGGTGGAGTATGAGGGAGAGAGCAAAAAGGGTGGCATCGAGACGTGCCGCCTGGTTCTGGTCCCGCGACCGGATGCCCCTGTGGTGTGGGGCAAGATTGAAATCACCGTTCGACAAACCGATCTGCAGCCGCTCGAGCAACGCTTCTACGACGAAGATGGGCACGAGGCGCGGGTGCTGGAGTTCACGAATCATAAGGAAGTGAACGGCCGGACAATGCCCACCAAGATGACGATGAGACCGCTGGACAAGTCAGGCGAGTTTACCAGCATTGTCTGGAAGGAAATCGATTTTGAAGTGAAGCTGAACAAGAGCTTCTTCACGTTGCAAAGGCTCAAATCCAAATAGTCTCCGGAGGTGCCCCGTGAGAGTGTTCAAGATGGCGTGGAGAAACGTGTGGAGAAACCGCCGAAGAACCATTGTCACCATCGCGGCAATGAGCCTGGCTCTGTTTTCCATGATTCAGTACTCGGGTCTGATGACCGGCTATCTGCACGGCATGGAGCGAAACATTCTGGATCTGGAGATGGGCGACATTCAGATCTTTGCGCCTGACTACCTGGACAAGCCCTCCATCTACAACCGCATCGAGAACCCGGACGTTCTGATAAAAAAACTGGAGGAGGCGGGTTATCGCGCTTCGGGACGTTTAAAAGGCGGCGGCCTGGCGGCGGGGGACAACTCGAGCGCCGGAGCAGTCTTTCGAGGTGTGGATCCCGGACAGGACGCATCAGTCAGCGACGTTTACAAACACGTTCTACGCGGCGAATGGCTGGATGTCGGAGAACCGGCAGGAATTGTCATGGGAAGGCGGCTGGCGTTGTCGCTCGACGTGGATGTTGGAGATGAAGTCGTTGTCCTGTCCCAGGCTGCGGACGGCTCCATGGCAAATGACCTATTCAAGGTTCGGGGTGTCCTGAAGAGCATCGGCGAAGAGGTTGATCGCGGAGGCATCTACATGATTGACCAGACGTTCAGAGAACTGATGGTCGTGCCGGATGGGGTGCATCAGATAATCGTGAGAAAGCCCCCCGCTGTTCTGCTGGACAAGGCCACCGATGAAGTTGCTTCCATTGCCGGTGGCGCGGACACGCGATCCTGGAGGCAGCTCACACCCACTCTGGCGTCGATGTTGGATTCCAGCCGCGGCGCCATGTATTTCATGTTCGTGATTGTGTTCCTGGCCATCGCCATTGTCATCTTGAATGCAATGCTCATGGCTGTATTCGAACGCATCAGAGAGTTTGGTATTCTCAAGGCAATCGGCGTGGCTCCCTGGGTTGTTTTTAAAACAGTCATCACGGAGACGATAATACAAACCGGCCTGGCCATTGCGGCAGGAGGAATTCTGTCAATCCCGGCTGCTATCTATCTGAGCACTTACGGTATCAATCTCAGTTCAATGAGTGGAGCCTCGATCATGGGTATAGCGTGGGATCCCATCTGGAAATCGTCTTTCAGTGTGCAAACTTTCACAGGTCCCGTGGTGATGCTGGCCGCCATTGTTCTCATTGCGGCGCTTTACCCGGCCCTGAAGGCAGCGTTCATCAGGCCTGTAGCCGCGATGCATCATCGATAGGAGCTTTGCAATGAGAAGTACAGGCATGGCTACGATGGCGTGGAGGAATCTTCGGCGAAACCGGAGAAGAACGGCGCTGACTGTCTTCGGCATATCCTTCGGTGTATTGCTGGCAGTCATCTTCACCGGTGTGGGCGACTCCAGCTATGCGGACATGATCGATCTGGCCGCCCGTATGGGCACGGGACATGTGACCGTTCAACACAGCGATTATCTGGACACACCGTCGGTTTCCAAAACGGTGACGGGCACGACAAAAATCAGCACGCTCGCCGCGCGGGACGAAAACGTGAAGAGTGTCTCCACCAGAATTACCGGTCAGGTCCTTCTGGCCACCTCTGCCGCGAGTTACGGCGCCGCAATGCTGGCGATCGATCCGCAAAAAGAGAACAAGGACACATTCGCGCTTTTCGACAGCGTGACAGAAGGAGAGATGTTCGAAAGTGGCGCAGACAAAGGAATAATCTTGGGAGCCAAACTCGCCGAGAATCTCGACACGAAGATGGGCCGCAAGGTTGTCTACACTCTCACCGACAAATCGGGGGGAATCGTGTCCGGCCTGGCGCGTGTCAAAGGTATTTTGCGTACCGGTTCACAGAGCGTGGACGCGGGCCTGTGCATCTTGCCGATCGACACTGTTCGAAAAACTCTCGGTTTCGACACGGACGAAGCCACTCAGGTGGCTGTGTTTCTGGACGATCAACGAAACAGCGAAGCGGTCGCTCAGAGACTGAAAACAACGATTGGCGAGAACGCACAGGTGCTCACCTGGGACAAGTCGAATCCGGCGTTGGCCGGATTCATCGGCATGAAGGTGTCGGGCACCATTATCTTTGAAATTCTCATTCTCATTTTGATAGCCGCAGGAATCTTCAACACTATCTTCGTGAGCGTGATGGAGCGGATGCGCGAGTTCGGAATCATGTCGGCCATCGGTTTCAGCCCGGCCAAGATCTTCAGTCTGGTCATGTGGGAGAGCCTGTGGATCGGCATCATCGGGCTGATTTCCGCAGCAACCATTACCGCGTATCCCTACTATCTGATGGCCACAAAAGGAATTGACGTCTCGAAGATGACCGGGGGCGAACAGAGCATTGAGGTGGCAGGTGTTGCCATGAGTCCCATAATTTATGCGGACATCTATCCGCAGAGCGTCCTGATGATTTGCCTGGCAGTCTTTGGCGCCACGTTGTTGTCCGGCCTGTATCCGGCATGGCGCGCAGGCAGGGTGGTTCCCGTGGAATCCATCAAACTGGTGTGAGGTGTTTCAATGAGTGCTGAGAATCCCAAACCCATAATTGTTCTCGAAAATCTGGTCAAAAACTATCGCCAGGGTAAATTGGAAGTTCCGGCCGTCAGAGGCGTGAACCTGGAGATCAAATCAGGAGAGTTCACCGCCATCAGTGGACCGTCCGGCTCGGGAAAAACAACCGTGCTCAACATTATCGGTGCGCTCGATGATCCCACGGATGGGAAGGTCTTCGTCGAGGGAATCCACCTGGCTTCGCTGAGCCGCTCCGCCCTGAGCAAGCTTCGCCGGGATCGCATCGGTTTTGTCTTTCAGGCTTACAATTTGATACCGGTGCTCACCGCGTTTGAAAACGCCGAGATCGTGCTTGCCTTGCAGGGCATCGCTGTAAAGGAGCGGAGAGAAAGGGTGATGGGGCTCCTGGCAGATGTAGGGCTGGAAGGAATGGAGCACCGCAGACCGGACCAGTTGTCCGGCGGCCAGCAGCAAAGAGTCGCGATAGCGCGCGCCATCGCGTCGAATCCAGCGGTGGTTCTGGCCGACGAACCGACTGCGAATGTGGACTCTTCAACCGCCGAGAAGCTTCTTTCAATCATGGAGAAGCTCAATCGGGAACAGCATGTAACCTTTGTTTTCTCCACCCACGATCAGAAGGTGATGGACAGGGCGCGCCGGATCATTCACCTGGTGGATGGAAAGATATCGAACGACGAAATCAGGGAATAGATGGGTCGTTCTCTTC
>JAUVAN010000084.1 GCA_030591725.1 Deltaproteobacteria bacterium | reverse complement strand
GGGACGAAGGGGATCTTGTCCCCGACCTCGCCGGACCCGAACCGGGGCTGGTGACCGGTCATGGCGGTGGTGCCGTTGTCCATGAGCACCAGCGTGATGTTGTGATCGTGGTTGGCGGCGTTGACGATTCCCGGCAGCCCCGCGTGGATCAGGGTGGAGTCGCCGATGAAGGTGAGCACCTTCCTCGTGTCGTTTCCAATAGACAACCCCGAGGCGGTGGAGACGCCGTGTCCCATGGAGAACAGCACCTCTCCCATGTTGTACGGAGGCATGAAACCCAGGGAGTGGCAGCCGATGTCGGCCACGGTTATGACGTCATCCTCCAGGGCCTTGCGAATGGCGTGGAAGGCCGATCTGTGACCGCAGCCGGGGCACATCTGGGGTAGCCTCGGAGAGATCTCCTGCGAGGCGACAATCTCGGCGGGGGCATCAAAAATCGATGGCCAGACATCGGACAGGATCTTCATCGTCCTTCTGGGTCCCAGCTCTCCCATGAGGTCCTCCCGGTCCTTCCGAGAGAGGATCTTGCAATCTACGCCGGCATCCCACGCGGCCACCTTGATCTCGTTCTCCAGCACCGAGTCCAGCTCCTCGAGAACCAGCACCTCGTCGCGGGCGGCCAGAAATTCGACGATCATCTTGCGAGGAAGGGGGTAGGTTATCCCGAGCTTGAGCAGGTCCACGGAGGTCCTGGTTTCTTCGAGATTCTCCAGCACCGACATGGCCACAAGCGCCGAGGAGATCACGCCGAGCCTCTTCCCGTCGATGGGCTTCGAACCATTTGGCGCAACAACGAAGTTCAGCTTGCACTCGTTGCCCAGCTCCTCGAACTCAACCAGCTTGGCCAGAGCCTTTCTCTTGAGCGGAAAGACAGTGCTGACGATGGGAACGTATGGCCCGGCGGCAGCGTCGAACCTGGGGGTCCAGTCCGGGGCGCCGGTCTCGATGGCATTGAATTTCACGACTTCCCGCGCGTGGCACACGTGGGTTGTCAAACGCAGAAAGATCGGGATCCGCCGCTCTATGGAGAGCCTGACCGCCTCCCGGTACATGTCGTATGCCTCCTGGGGATTGGCCGGCTCCAGCATCGGGATGTACGACATCCTGGCAAACCATCGATTGTCCTGTTCGTTCTGGGACGAGTTCGCTCCCGGGTCGTCGCCGAGAATGATCACCATGCCACCGACGAGCTCCATCAGAGACAGCTGTATGAGGGAGTCAGACGCCACGTTCAGCCCCACCGACTTGAAGAAGACAGTGGACAGATGCCCGTTCAGCGAAGCTCCCGCCGCAACCTCTAAGGCCACCTTTTCGTTGGTGGAGTACTCAAAGTAGTAATCGCGTTTGTCCTTTTCGACCGAATCGAGAGCCGCCGCGATCTCGGGCGTCGGAGACCCGGGGAAGGTGGTGATCACCCTGGTCCCGGTGTCGATCATCGCCCTGGCAACCGCGTAGTTGCCCATGATCAGGTCAGACCATGATTCTCGCTTTACCAACATGTCCTTTAGCTTGGCCATTTTCACACTCTCTTTTCACCTAGAAAGGGGCGAACCCACCGCCCGACCAGTAATCCTCCTTGAGCGATTCCTGTTGGGTGAGCAGGGCGCGGTAGTGGCCCGCCTCCCAGTCGGCGAGCTCCGAATAGAACGTCTTGATATAAATAACCTCCGATTCAGTCACCATTTTCGAGTAGTACTTCTGGGCGTCGAGCTCGAGCTGCGCGCCGACCGACAAAGCGGTCATCTCGAAATGGGCATCCTTCAGGCGGGACCGGATTTGATCGGAAAAAATCGGATTCGGCCCCGAGAGATCCATCTGTGTTCCGAGCTTGAGGTTCTCGTCGGGCCTGCCGGTGTCGAGTACGGATTGATATTGCTTTTGCAGGAACTCTGCGTGGCCGAGCTCTTCTGCGGCCAGCTGCTCGAAGACCTCCCGTCCCCTGGGATCCTGACACGTCCGGGCAGCCATCAGGTAGAAATGCTGACCTTCCCGCTCAGACCGTATCGCCTTCAACAGGCCATCGGCCACTTTCTCTATCGGTTCGTTCGACATGGTACACCCCTGTTACATTCAGGCTCGTTTTTTGACGGTTCGCCCTTACGCAATCAGCGTGCCACTGCCCTGTCACTTGTGTCTACCAGTCATTTCAATGTGTTGTCGTACCAAGCCGGCTTGTACATTCGCTTGTTGAGACATGGTTTGTCTCATTGCATTGTCTCGTTTTCCCGATACCCGAGACATGATAGATTGTAATGTATGGGAACATCTTGAGTATTCCGGGGACCTTTCCTGGCATGTTGTATGCAAATGCCTGACAGTGGTCAGGCAATCGTTTCCGCCTGAGAAGTCTAAGGATTTTGAAATGAAGAAAAGCGATCTCGACACATCACCCATCTCGATCTATGAAGAAATTTTTCCGGGTGACACCAATCCGTACGGAACAGCTTTCGGCGGCAAGATCCTGGCCCTGGTCGACAGGGCAGCCGGTCTGGCAGCTGCGCGTTTTGCGCGCTGTAATTTCGTCACCGCCTCTCTGGATACTCTTGAGTTTCGGGCTCCTGTCAAGAAAGGCGAAATCGCTGAAGTGGAAGCGCAAGTGGTCTACGTCTCCACTCACACCTGTGGGGTAAAGGTGCGGGTCTTTGCCCTGGATAAAGCCGAATGGGATCGACGCCCCTGTTGCATTGGAACTGTGTTCATGGTGGCGATCGACGCCGACAGCAAACCCCGGCGGATACCGAGTTTCGAGCCGAGCACCGATGAAGAAAAAAAGGATTGGGATCAGACCCTGAAAATTCATCAAAGAATGTTGGAACTCAGATAAGAGGCAATGTGATGGTCAAAGCAGTAATGATGCTCCCTGTCGCGATGCTGGCCATGGTCGCTTTCACAGAGAACAGCAGCGCTCAGGAGCAGTCGTACAGCGACCAGGTGATCTTCGGTATCAAGGTACAGGCAGGCGCACGCTACGACGATGTGAGGATGTGCGTGGCGAGCCCTCCGGGATCAAAGGGGGGTATGGCACTGGAGATCTCGTTTTTCACCGAAATCGGAGTCACCGAACAGATCAGCGTCCTGGTAAATGTGCCGCTCATGAGACCGATTCTTTTTGCCGCGGCTTTCAAGATGTTGCAGTTCGAGCCGGAGGTGGTCCTTAACTTCAGGCATCCACAAGAAGGAGATGTCGATATCATCGTGGGCCCGAGCCTCGGAATCGTTCTGCACTACGGACCGGATTACGAATCGGGACCCTCCGGTGAAGAGCGGGGACCGTCTTTTTGGGCTCTGGGGCCGAGGATTGGAGGCTACTTTGGTCTCGACTTCAAGCGGCCGGGCAAAACCTTCAATTTCCAGCTCGGCGTGAGCCCCTACGTGACGCCCCTGTTTTCGGTCGACGACCCGGACAACCATAACGGTTTCGTCGCAGGCGGCACCCTCGATGGTTCGTTCCGTTTTGCAAAGTAAAGATATTCGATGACCCATTTTTCCCAAAGGAGGTCTGGCGTGAAAAAAACGATCGTGATTATCGTGTTGACGGCTGCATTGGCGGGTTGCGCCTCTGCCGGGGGTAGCACTGATCCTATCGAGGTGAACAGGACGGACGAGGGAAAGATCTCGTTCTCGAAGACAGTCCATCCCATTTTGTTGGATCACTGCATCCGCTGTCACGGCGAGGACGCGGACGGGGATCTGAGCATCCTCACCTACGAAGATGTGGTGAAGGGCGGCAAGACCTCCGGTTTCATCAAGCCGGGCGATCCTGAGGGCAGCAAGATAATTACGTCTGTGGAGAAGACGGCTGTGCCCAACATGCCGCCGAAAATATTCCCGGCCCTCACGGAGGATCGGATCCAGGCTCTCAAGCAGTGGATCGAGGAAGGCGCGGAAAATAATTAACTCCCCAATGTATGACTACCCAAAAGGTAGACTTTAAGGTAAAGAATAATAGAGAGGAACCTGATGGGGCACATTGCAGGCAGTATTACCGAACTCGTGGGCCGGACGCCCATCTTGCGTTTGAACCGCGTGACAGGCGAGCTCAGGGCAGACGTTCTGGTGAAAATCGAGTCTTTCAACCCGTGTTCGAGCGTCAAGGACAGAATCGGTCTGGCAATGATCGAGGCGGCCGAACGCGACGGGCTCATCGGGGAAGACACAGTCATCGTGGAGCCGACCAGCGGCAACACGGGAATCGCCCTCGCTTTCATCTGCGCGGCCCGGGGATACCGGCTCGTTCTGACCATGCCGGACACAATGAGCATCGAACGCCGCAAGCTCCTTGTGGCATTCGGCGCGAAGATCGTGCTCACACCGGGCGCTCAGGGCATGAAGGGGGCGATCGACAAGGCCACGGAGCTCGTCGAGACGAACGACTCCTACATAATGCCACAGCAGTTTTCCAACCCTGCCAATCCCGAGGTCCATCGCCGAACCACCGCGCAGGAGATCTGGGCGGACACCGACGGCAAGGTGGACATCCTGGTCGCCGGCGTGGGAACCGGAGGAACGATCACCGGGGTGGCCGAGGCGCTCAAGGAACGCAAGCCCGGTTTTCGGGCGGTCGCGGTGGAACCTGTCGAATCGCCGGTGCTATCCGGAGGGCAACCTGGCCCCCACAAGATTCAGGGCATCGGCGCGGGATTTGTGCCCGAGGTGCTGAACACGGACATCCTCGACGAAATCATCAAGGTGCGACATGAGGACGCCGGCAAGATGGCCCGCCGACTCGCCAGGGAAGAGGGCATCCTCGCCGGTATCTCGTCCGGAGCAAATGTCTGGGCCGCGCTCGAACTCGCGAGACGACCGGAAAACGAGAAAAAGATGATCGTCGCGATCGTACCGGATTCGGGCGAGCGATATCTCTCCACATGGCTATTCGAGGATGGTGATGAGTGAAATCGATCTGAAGGGAGTTGTCGCCGAACTCTGTAGCCAGTGCAACGGTGAGTCCCGATGGCTTTTACGGGGAGACCGAAGAGCAGACCTGCCTTCGAGGAACGTGCTCATCGGCATGGTGGAAGATCTCCGATCGGTTCTCTTTCCCGGGTACTTCGGCACATCCGAGCTGAGCGCGCAGAGCCTGCAGTTCCACCTCGGGGCAACCCTGGACCGCGTGCTCCGGACTCTGCAAGAACAGATCCGGCGGGGTCTGTGCTTTGTCTGCCCCAGGGACACTACGTACCGCTGCGCCGAATGCGAAGATGAGTCCACGAGCATCACGCATACGTTTCTTTCCCGCTTACCGCGCATCCGCGCGCTCCTTTCCACCGACGTCGCGGCGGCCTACGAGGGCGACCCGGCGGCCACAAGCGCCGGTGAAGCGATCTTCTGCTATCCGGGCATCCAGGCGATCACAAACTATCGACTGGCCCACGAGCTGTATCTCCTGGAGGTGCCGCTCATCCCGAGGATCATCACCGAGCACGCCCACAGCATCACCGGAATCGACATCCATCCGGGAGCCACCATCGGCGAGAAGTTCTTCATCGATCACGGCACCGGAGTGGTAATCGGCGAGACCTGCGAGATCGGTGATCGCGTGCGTATCTACCAGGGCGTCACGCTGGGCGCCAAGAGCCTGCCACTCGACGAGAACGGCAACCCGATAAAGGGCATCCGACGCCACCCTGTCGTGGAAGACGATGCCGTCATTTATTCGGGAGCAACGATTCTCGGAAGGGTGACCATCGGTCGTGGATCGGTGATCGGGGGCAATGTGTGGCTGACCCGAAGCGTATCTCCTGAAAGCCGCATTACCCAGGCCCAGGTCCGGCAAGATCGATTCGAACGTGGAGGCGGAATATAGTTGGGCAAGTTACTTTCCTTTCTGAAGACCAGGACGTTCAGGCTGCTAGCCCTGGGAGCGCTTGGCGGGGCGCTGGGGCTTATGGCCTTTGGTCAAACAATAGTTCTGACGTCGACCACGGAGTTCTGCATCTCCTGCCATGAGATGCAGATCGTCGCGCAGCAGGGCTGGATGAAGTCCCCACACTATCAAAACGAACACGGCGTAGTGGCCAAGTGCTCGGACTGCCACATCGAACCCGATATTATTCCCATGATTCGCACCAAAACCCGTGACGGCATGACAGACATCTGGGCCCATCTGTTCGGGGAGGCGGATCCATATGAGATGGATTGGGAAGGGCTAAAAGAGAGCGCACGCAAGCACTCTGACGACAGCGCGTGCAGACGATGCCACGACAATCTCACTCCAGGGGGCGGGTCGATCAAGATGATTATCGCCCACCGGGCGTACCAGCGCATGGATGGAAAAAGGAAGTGCGTAGATTGCCACAAAGACGAGTTCCACGGCGAGTTCCATCGTTATCTATTTGACGAAAGAGGGGCGGCCGCTTCAAGGGAGATGAAAAATGAAAAGTAAACTGTTCCTCATGACTCTGGCCGGATTCGTTGCTGCCTCGGTAGTCGTTGGGCTGCTTGTCGCGGTTGAAAAGGAAGCGAAAAAACCACCCAAAGCGACCGCTGGATCAGCACTCGGAGCTGCGCCTCAGCTTGCAAAGGAAATCAAGGTGGTGCGCGGCCTTACCGACCTGGAGCGCGAGTGCATCGCTTGCCACGCAAAGGAAGAACAGGGCAAAGTGCGTGACTGGTCTCACTCCCTGCACGCCCGGTCCAATGTCACTTGCCTCGATTGCCACAAGGCTCTGATTACGGACAAGGACGCCGTCGACTGCCCGGGAACCGAGAAGTATGACGACGTGAAGATCACTCCCATCGTCACCCCCGAAGACTGCGCCAGGTGCCATCCTCAAGAGGCCGATCAATTCAAGAAATCGAAACATGCTCGCACATGGCATATCACGGCAAACAAGATACAGGACCCCTGGCTCAAGGGCATGACAAACGAGGTGGAACGGGCCGTGGGCTGCTACGGATGTCACGGCTCTGACATCTCGGACGGCAAGTTGACCGAACTCAATTGGCCCAACGAGGGCTGCGGACGCAAGACCCCGGACGGTTCTCTCGGCACGTGCACGACTTGCCACACCACGCACCGCTTCTCCATTGCCGAAGCGCGCAAGCCCGAGACTTGCGGTCAATGCCACATGGGCCCGGATCATCCGCAGAACGAGATTTACTTCGAGTCCAAGCACGGCAAACGCTACCTGGCCGAGAACAGCGAGTGGAAGTTTGACGTGGCGCCGGATATCTGGGAGCCGGGATCGGACTTCACCGCGCCGACATGCGCAGTCTGTCACATGTCCGGCATCGGCCCGCTCGCCACATCACACGAGCTTTCCGGCCGGCTCAAGTGGGAGAGCCAGGCTCCCCTGACGGTTCTGAACAAGGACAGGGACGGCGACAAGGAAAGAGAAAACATGATCACCGTCTGCCGCCAGTGCCACTCACGCCGCTGGTCTGAAAACTATCTGGCGCGCTATGACAAGGCTATCGAGAACTACAACGAAAACTACTTCAAGCCCGTCAAGACGCGCATGGATGAACTCTACAAAAAGGACATGCTGACAAAGTGGCCGGTCTTCGACGAGGAGATCGAGTGGGTATACTATGAGTACTGGCACCACGAAGGACGGCGGGCGCGAATGGGCTCGGCCATGATGGGGCCGGATTACTCCTGGTGGCACGGGTTCTACGAACTCAAGAAAACTTACCAGCACTTCATCAGACTGGCGGAAGAGGTCGAGAAAAATGGCCACGGATCACCGGTCTACGTTCCGGGGTCAGGTGGAAAAAATCTCACCAGCGCCAAGATCAAGCCGCTGCCCGAAGCGTGGGATGACGTGAAGCACCTTAAAGGCCGGCCATAATTCCTTGTAGAAGCTAGTTTTTCTCGTCCCAGTTTAGCAAGCGTTGCTCGCCTTCGAGCCTGCGAATCTCGGTGATGTCTTGACCTGCCTCCAGGCAACCGCGATAGGTGCCATCGGTGTCTCTGAGCGCAAAGTACCTGATGTGCAGAAATTTTCCGTGAAGCTGAATCCAGAACTCGGCGGTGTTCTTTTTTCCTGCCTTGAACTCGTCCAAGATGCGCTCAACGATATGTACGCTCCCCGGCGGGTGGCAGTTTTGCACCTTGCGCCCGATGACCGCGGGGCTGCGTGGAAAGTGGCGCTCGCCCCCCGAGTAGTAACGAACCTCGTCGTTCTCATCGACAAAAGAGATGTCCAGCGGAAGGTGTGTCAGCATCAGGTTGATCTGCTCCAGTGAAAGCGCCCCGGTATCGAGAGAAAGTAGCGCATCAGCGCCGGATGGGAGAACGACCTCACCGGACTCATCGGATGTCTCGGGCCAGTCACTCCCCGGCTTTGCGAAGGCATATCCAAGCTCGTCCTCACCGCGCCTTACTTCCTGCCAATCCTTTTCGGTCAACGTTTCAAAAGACAGCGGGAAGAGCACCTTCTCTTCTTTGTAAATCATCTCGGCCGCGGTGCGCGATAACTCGGCAGCAGCCCCGGGGAGCGCCTGCGCATCTCTCTTGTCCAGGGCCTGACGCACTTTCTTGAGAGAGCCTCGTATCTCGTCGTGAATCCCCCACATCACTTTTGGCGGCGCGGTTACCCCGTGCTTCTCGAGAAGTGGAAAGAGCTGGTTTTCCTTTCGCGCATAGTGGTTATCGATGCCTCCAAGCGCTTCTACTGTGCGACCGATTTCGTCCATCACGCCTTCGTCGCTTTCGATCTTTCGAGCGTGCTTGTTCAGCTCGTCCAGGAGCGTCTCAATGCGCCGGTTGTCCTCCATGTAGGTATGCACCGGGTGCCCCGAAGGCATCTTCAGATCGTCGTGCTCATCGAGCATCTGGCTGAATGCTCCCACGTGCACATCGCAGAGCCGCTGAACCTCCTCTACCGCCAGGCCTTCGCGGATCAACTGTTCCTCCATCTGCGCGATCTCGGAAGTATTGACGTCCCCTACCGCCAGGGCGAACTTCTCTTTTGCTTCGTCGAGATCGCCGCCGTCATGAAGATCTTTGATGACCTGCTTGAGCAACGCCATGCGCTCAGTCTTGCCCAGCGAGTTATCCAGATCGAGATCGCCGACAACTACCGTCTTTCCTGTTTTACGCTCGATTTCCTCTGAAATATCGCCCAGGAACGTTGCGAGGTCGACATCGCCGATCGAGGCGACCAGCTTCAGGTTGGCCACTCGTCCGACTATGGCCCGCATCGCCCTTTTCCCCAGCAACTTGAACTTGGGATTGTACTGTACGAGGAAATCCTCCAGGAACGGATGTGCCTTGAGAAGGTCGTTTATTTTTGTTTTTGCCGAGATCTCCATCTCATTTACCAGTTCTCTCCCAGAACCTCGAAGTGAGCCTGGGGATGCACGCAAGCCGGACAGGTTTCAGGCGCCTCGGTTCCCTCGTGCAGGTAACCGCAGTTGCGACAAATCCAGAACACCTTGCCGTCTCGTTTGAAAACCCGGCCTGCCTCGATATTCTGCGCGAGATCTTTGTAGCGTTTTTCATGCTGTTTTTCGGCCACGGCGATCGCTTCGAATACTGCGGCTATGACGTCGAGTCCCTCCTCCCGGGCCGTTTTGGCAAACCCGGGATACATCTCGGTGTGCTCGAAGTTTTCACCGGCCGCCGATTCCATCAGGTTCTCGTAAGTGGTGCCGATGACCCCGGCCGGAAAGCCGGCTGTGATCTCCAGCTCGCCGCCCTCGAGGAACTTGAAGAGCCGCTTGGCGTGCTCCTTCTCCTGGTCGGCGGTCTCTGCAAAAATCGACGCGATCTGCACGTAGCCGTCTTTTTTGGCCTTGCTGGCAAAGAACGTGTAGCGGTTGCGCGCCTGGGACTCGCCCGCAAACGCGGTGAGCAGGTTTTTCTCTGTCTGGGTACCTTTTACACTTGGCATGGTTCTCCTCATTTTTCGACTGTCTTGGTTGAGTTATCGTTTTCCCTCAGGAGAGCACAGCGGCGAGCTTCTCGCTCAGTATGGTGACGTGCTGCCTCTCCTCGCGGATGATGGCATCGACTTTTTCCCTGCCGAGCTCCTTCGACATCGAATCCTTGATGCCCTGATAGAAGGCAATCGATTCGAGCTCCATTTTTATCGCCTTGGTCAGAATCACCTCGATAGTGACGTTGTCGGCGAGATCAAAGGCGGAGTTCACGTCCCTGGGAAAGACATTGCCGCTCGCGAACGCTCTCAGGTAAAGCGCGGCTTCACCCTCGGGATCCCCGATCAGCAGGGACAGGATGTCCGGATCCGCACGCATGTTCTCGAATCCGATCTCATGACCGTCCTCCATGACGGCAAGATCTTCGAGCATCTTTTTTTCGGCCGGGTCTTTCACGATCTGGGCCGCCCGGCGGTAGAACGCAGCGCCGATCTTCTCGATCTGAACAGCGATCTCCAGGACTTCTTCGGCATTGAATGCGGGACTCATTGGTCACCACTCTTCCAGAGCCCGTGCAGGTTGCAGTACGCGCGAACAACTACCTCCGAGGCGTCGATGAGGAACGTCGCCTCCGGCACGCTGCCCGGCTCGAGAAACTCGCGATAGGCTCTGCCGCCCGCGACGAGTTCGATCCACTCGATGTGGTGATCATCTCCCATGGGATGAGCCACGTCGCCAACCTTGACCTTGTACCCACCGTCGATCTTTTCGACCACCGGCACGTGCTTCTCCACGGCCGCGTCCACGGTATTCTCTTCGTAGATTTTCATGGGCTGACCGCAGCACACGAGACTCCCGCCACCTTCGTGAATCGCCTCAACGATATTGCCGCACAGCTCACACTTGAACACTTGTAATCTTTTGATCGCCATCTTATCCCTCCTTGATTTGTTCCCCGGTTTCTCTGGTAAGTGTCTTTGACAGTATTATTTCCTTGATTCTTTTACAATTGGCCTATGCGTCCCACTTGCCCGCCGTCTTGTGTTTCTCGCACTCCGTTTCAACTAGCTTTCTCAATCGATAAGCCGAATCCCTCAGTATTCCGTAGATTATTCCACAGGAATCGTCGTTTCGATCCCGATCTCCCTCGTCTGCGAGGGCCAACATTTCCCGGGTCAATCGGATTGTTTTCAAGAGGTTTTCATTAAAAGATTCAGTCACTGTCTTGTTACCTTCCTGAAAGGCCCGTTCATCGTCGGTCGCCAGGATGCATTGCGAATGGCGTGCCATGTTTTCCGATGTGCGAATCGGTAAAGCCCGGGTGGAGATCCGGAAAGACTTGCCCGGAATCGGGGGGTTTCTGTCTCGGAAAACTGTCTCAGCCGAGTGTCTCACTTGTGAGCTGACACACGCCGGAACACATGCTGCGGGTCCAGTTCGCGGCTATCTCCTCCTGGCCCGAAAATTGCTCCCTGTTTTTCGAGGAAAAATGGAGGTGCAAATGAAACACAGAATCGCACTCTTGATGACAATCTCACTTCTTCTCTGCGTCGTCCTGATGATCTCTTGCAAGCTTCAGCTGGATATCTCGAATCCGTTGCCTGCAGACAGGGCCATGGCCCCTTCATTCGATCTTCCTGCCCATGACGACGCTTCGATCACGCTGAAAGGTCTGGTCAAGGGTGGAAGTGCCGTATTGGTGTTCTATCGCGGATACTGGTGACCGTTTTGTCGTAAACAACTCGGAGAGTTGTCGAAAATGTACGGTCAATTCGAGGAAGCAGGCGTGGGATTGGCTGCGATTAGCGCGGACGAGATAGAGGACAGCGCGGAGTTTGCCGGCGACAGCGATATCCGCCTCCCGTTGCTGGCTGATCCCACTCTCGAAACAATCGAGGCGTACGGGGTGCGACAGGCCGGTAATGACATCGCCGTTCCAGCGGTCTTCATCATTGATGGAGAGGGCCTGGTGCGCTGGAGATACGTGGGTGAAACAATGATGGACCTGCCCGACGCAAAAACCGTTCTCACAAAAGCGAGAGCGATTGCGAACGGCTCCCCATGAAAGTAGCCGACGTCCGGATTTTTCTATAGTTGATCGAGAAAACGATAGAGCGTGGCTCGCCCGACGCCGAGCAACTTTGCCGCCTTCAGCTTGTTCCCGCCGGTCTGTGTGAGCGCGTGCTCCACTGCCCCCCGGGTCAGTTTCCTGCGACTCCTTTGAGTCCCGCGCTCCACAACTCCAAGTGCGGGCTCCGGTGGAACGCTCGAACGACCTCGATAGGTCGGATCGGGCCCGCTGGAGCCAAAATCGACGGGATCTCGAACTTCCAGCGGCAGGTGATCAGCCGTTATCCTTTCGTCCTGGCAGCGGACAGAGGCGAACTGAAGTGAGTTTATGAGCTCGCGTACATTGCCGGGCCAGTTGTAGGATATTAATAATCGCATTGCCTGGTCGTCGATGCGATAGCTCTCCTTGCCGGTCTCCGCGCACACCTTTTTCAGCACCCCGTCAACTATCAACGGGATATCCTTTTTCCGCTCTCGAAGGGGAGGCAACTCCAGGGGAACAACACACAACCTGTAATACAGGTCTTCCCTGAATCCGCCCTCCTTCACCATCTTTCGCAAATTCCTGTTCGTGGCGGACACCACCCGGACATCGACATGGATTGACTTCTCACCGCCGACCGGTTCGATCGTCTTTTCCTGGAGCACACGCAACAATTTGGCCTGCGTGTTCAGGGGCAGATCTCCTATCTCGTCGAGAAAAATGGTGCCGCCGTCGGCAAGCGTGAAGCGCCCCTTCTTGTCGCGAATGGCGCCGGTGAACGCCCCCCTCACGTGGCCGAAGCGGCCAGACGGGCCGTTACCCCTTCCAGGAAATCCCACTCCGGGAGGCAGCCGGTCAGAGTGACTTCAGTTATCTTCACACCTTCAAGGGTTGTGAGGGGCTTCACATGAAGATTTTCCATAGGGAGGGGGCTGCCGGTAACGATTTCCCAGACGGTCCGCAGGGCCGCTTCCATAACGCCTCCGGTATTGGCAAATATATCAGCTGCGCCTGAGGATATACCCAGAGGATCGTCCATTGTTCCTTCACTGAGATCCGGCAGGTTCAATCCCGCCCGCTTGACGAGGGCCGCAAGCTCCCGGGTGGTAAGAACATAATCCACATCCTGATACCCGCTGGTGTTCATCTCTTCCCTGGATGCTTCGAATTTTTTAGCAGTACAGGGCATGATGGATACGACAGTCATATCTCC
>JAUVAN010000271.1 GCA_030591725.1 Deltaproteobacteria bacterium | reverse complement strand
TCGAGGAAGCCGAAAAGCGCGTGTTCGACCTCGGGTGTGGTTATGAAGTGCTCCCTTAACTTGGTGCGAAAGACCATGTGATACAGGAGGTTCGTGAACGAATGTCGCTGTTTCATGCGGATCGACTATCCGCGAAATGTTTCATGGTCAACTGAAAAGCCCTCCGGGCTTGGCCGGTAGTGCCCCCGGGGTTCATGGGAGCGTAGGTCATCCTGACCGCGCCCTCATAAGGGCGCGGTACGTGGGTCGGATCGTTAGTTTCACCCAAATAATGACTCCCACTCTTTAGAAAGGGGGAGTTCCTGCTATGATACTCCCCATGAAATACCAGACAATATCAATGGTGGCCCTTGTCGCGATGCTTTGTGGTTGCGGCGGGGCCGGTACTGAGGTTCAGGATGTGGTGACAGCGCCCCCGACGCCGCCACCCGGTGATCCGGCCATGAGCAGCGCCGTGCTGACAAAGGCGGTCGATTCCAACGGCGAGAGCGCCGGGCCCACGGCCACTGATTTCGGGAGAGTCACCGAGCGAATCTATCTCATCGCCGAACTCACCGATCTGCCGCCCGACACCAAGATCGACGTCAGCTGGAGCTCGATGAAGGGCGGCGAACCGCTCCACCGATCGACGGACACAGGCTCGGGCAATTACAAATTACTAGCCAATCTCCGCGCGCCGTCGGGCGGTTTCGAGGTCGGCGATTACCAGGTCTTCGTCTATGCCGATAGCAAGCGTCTGGGTCACGTCGATTTCCACATCGGCGGCAAGGGCAAGGACTGGACCGGCGTGCGGGGGCTGATGGTCTCCTCTGCCGTTACCGCCTGGACCAACGAGCCAATCGAACCCAAAAAGTCGTTTTCCAGAGGCACCAGACGAATCTACGCCGGCTTCCAGGTTCGCACCAGCAGCCCGAGCCCCTACGTGCGTGTGGTGTGGTTGCGAGGCGGAAAAGAGCTGGCGGTGAACGATCTGGAGTGTGGCGCAGAGGTGCGCTGCATCGACGCCTACGAAAAGGGCAAGCAGGTCCCGATGGGCGACTACGAGGTGGAGATTGACGTCAACGGCGAGGTCATGGCCCGCCGCGGCTTCCACGTGGGTGGCGACTCGGTCAGCCCGATGCTCATGCACGCGGCCCTGGGCGTGGCAAAAGGTAAAAAGAAGCAGATGCCCAGACGTCACAACGAGGTCTTCAAGGGTCGGATGAGCGGCTTGCGCTGTGGGGTCCGCATCGCAAACTTGCCTGACGAGGCCGTGGTCAAGGTGGTCTGGATTGCGGTGACCGACAGTGGCGAAGAAGAGAAGTATAAATCCGAGGATATCGTCAAGGGCGGCGGGTCAAAAACCGCAGTCGTCGATTGGCCGATCGACGGAACCCTCGAACCGGGACGCTACAAGGCGGTCGTCACCCTCGGTTCCCGCAAGCTCGAAGAGCTGGCCTTCACCGTCAAGTAAGGAGCCTTATGAGAGTTGAACACATGTTGTGGGTGCTCTTCGCAGTGACCCTGATGATCGCTGCCTGTGAGACAAAATCGGGAGGACAGGCGTCCGACGGTGGCGCCGACTCGGACACCGATACTGACACCGATACTGACACCGACTCGGATACTGACACCGGTTCGGATACCAGCGCGGTGGAGAGCTGCAACTTCGATTACGACGAGCAGTTTGGGAATTCCTCGTTACTGGGTGGCTCAAAAACAGCTCCGACTGGAACCATCGAGAACACGGAACCTCCGGGCTGGACTGCCCATATCGAACCTCCAGCGTCCGGCACCTACACCATCCCTGCAGATAAAGGTGGCGGGAAAGCGGATCTGGTGCTTCCCATCTACGATGACGACATGCCGTTGTTCGAGCGAGGGATGGACTGGTCGCAGGAAACCAGATGCTACGAACTACCCTATGGCGCGCATCTGCGAACGCAGGAACAGGCCTTCGATATGTACCGGGAAATAGTGGAGCAAACCACAGGCATCCCGATGGACACGGGCGCGGAAGTGCGGTCGGTGGTAGGAATTCGCGGAGCATACCCGGGAACCTTCCAGTGGCATGACAACACGCCCGACTTTTTCAACGACACGCTGGTGTTGTTGTGGATAGACGCCGAGGGACAGAAGCACGTGAGGGAGTTTGCGGTTCACACCGATGTCGGCGATTACAGTTTCGGTTTCGAGTCGTCGTCGAGCCTGCGCCCAAACAGGCGGTATCATTATATCAACGGCTGGCACGGTTCCACCCCGTACAATGCGCTTCACATTGACGAGATTTACTATCGCGTACGCGACGATACCAACAACAACGGTCACTGGGACGATGACCGCAATGGTTGGCTACCGCCGACAGGTGATGACTACTTCCGTCCGGGTAGCGGTCATAATATCCACATGGGATCGGTAGATGCGCCTCTCGGGTCTGCGCATGTCAACGTGTGGTCGGCGGGCTGTCAGGTCATCCCCGGGATGGCAAGCTGGATAGAGTTCATAAACGCCGCCTGGACCGACGAAGGGGATCACGTGGATTATTTCCTGGTGGATGTGAGGGATATCCATCCTCCCGTCTGGTATCCGTGCGAGCCGGACGGAACCCACGAGTGTCCGTTCGAGATCGATCTCCCTGCAAACGAGACGGGGGATACATCGCTGGCTCTTTCAGATGATTTTGACCTGTACAACTGCTCCGACGTCGATGAGTCGGGCAACGAGATCGTGTATGTGTTCACTACCGACGATGAGGGGACGCTGAATGTCACGGTGGACTGTGACGCACCGGTCGATATTGACATCCACCTGCTCGAGGGTGACGACCGAAACGCATGCCTGGCCCGCGGGCACGAGTCTTTCACATACGATATTACCCCCGGTCGCTACCTGATAACGGCGGACACTTTTGTGGACGGCGCCAACGAGTTTGAAGGCGAGTTCGCACTTGCCGTTTGGATCGACTAGTGCCCTGGTACAGGGATGGATTGCGTTTCGGCTGCATCGACTGCGGGGGCTGCTGTCGCACCCACGGCCAGGACGACGAGTACGCGTTTGTGTATCTGAGCGGCAAGGACGTGGACGCCATCTGTGCACACCTGGGCCTCGAACGGATAGACTTTCTAAACCAGCACTGTAGACACGACCGGGACGGCTGGGTACATCTTTCAAGGGTGAAGGGCGACTGCAATTTCCTGAACGCCGAGGGTCGCTGCCTGATCTATTCAGTTCGCCCCAGACAGTGCGACGCCTGGCCCTTCTGGACCGAGAACCTGGACAGTGCGCGCTGGCACGGCCCCGTAAAAGACTGCTGCCCCGGAATAGGCCGCGGCCGACTCTACACCGCCGAAGAAATAGATAAAATCGCCACCGACCGCGACGCCTGGTACGACGACGACGAATAGTGACTCCGACAACTCAGGGAGAACTCAAGGAGCTAGTTCCTGGTGTGACCGCGGGTCGGCGCCTTCTGCGGCTTGACGTCCAGTGTTGGCTCGGCCGGGGGGATTTCGTCGGGACGGATGCCGGTCGGCGGCATCGGCTCGGGCACGGGCACCTCCACCTCCACCTGCTGGACGTCGCCCTTGAACGGGGCGCCGGTATCCTTGGTGGTCTCGCCTGTGCCGCCGCAAGCCTGGAGCGAGGTGCCGGCGGCCAGGGTGAGCACGGTGGCGGCAACCGAGCGCAGGAAGCTGCGCTTCGCAAGGTTCTTCTCCGAGGTGTCGATGCGGTCGATCATCGCCTCGAGCTGGGATTCGGTCAGGATCCGCAGGACCGAGCTCTCGGACGAGGTGAGCCTGAGCCCGCGGCCGGCCGCGGCTCCCTCCCAGTCGCGGATCAGCTCCTCGCGGAAGGCCGGATCGACCGCAGCGGTGAGCAGCAGCTGCTCCAGACCCACCGGCACCGACACCACGCCCTTGCGACGTTGATTGAACACGCCCATACCCATGTACGGACGATCTTCGGTCTTCTTTTTACTCATCGACTTGACCTCCCGGCACGGCACAGATCGCCTTACAGTATATCTCAGGATGATGCCGGCGTCCCTTTTGAAAATGTGCAAGGAAACATAAAAACTCGTCGTCCACGTGCACCGTGCTAGGATCTTATCATGAGTCACGATGATAATTCCGACGATAAAAACATCAAATCCTCCAATTCAAAAACAAAGAGACGCCTCATCACCCGCCGACGTGTGTTGATTGCCGGGGGCGCGGTCGTCGGCGCGGGAGCTCTTGCCACGGGTGGTTTTCTGGGCTGGGATCACCATCTGCGGTTTGGCAGAGAAACAGAAACTGGCATTCGCGATCACAGGGTTGAGCTGCCGGCCTCCGTGCCGAGGATGGTCATCGCTCATGGCGTCGATCCCGCGATGAACGTCAGGGCTGCCATCGAGCGGATAGGAGGTATGAAGCTCTTCATCGACAAGGACGATGTTGTGGTCATCAAACCCAATATCGGATGGGACCGCACGCCGGCCCAGGCAGCCAATACTCACCCTCATGTGGTTGCGCAGGTAGTCAGAGAATGTCTGGAAGTCGGCCCCCGCCGCCTGATTGTGTGCGATTGCCCGGTGAGCGAGGCCCGAAAAGCATTTGAACGAAGCGGCATCATGAAAGCGGCCCTGGACGCCGGCGCAGAAGTCATCCTCCCGGAGGAAAGCTCCTATCAAACGGTGCTCGTTTCGAAACGACTTGGAACCTGGGACGTACTCGATCCTTTTGTCAAAGCCACCAAACTCATCAACGTGCCGGTGGCAAAGCACCACAGCCTGACTGGAGTCACTGTGGGAATGAAAAACTGGATAGGGATAACCGGCAAGTTGAGGGTGATGTTTCACGCCGATATTCAGCGCTCCGTGGCTGAACTGTCCGCTCTCATGCGTCCCACTCTCACGGTTGTGGACGCCTCGCGCGTGCTCATGGAATCCGGTCCGCAAGGGGGCAATCTGAAAGATGTTAAACAGGTGGGTTCGGTGGCGGTCGGCGTGGATCCCATAGCGCTTGATGCCTGGGCGTTCTCCCTGTTCGGAGTTGGATTGGATGAACTCCCCGAGCAATTCGGATATGCCATGGACATGGGATTGGGACAGGCCGATTTCAACAGCCTCGCGCCGGTGGAAATCATTACGGGATAGTTGCCGGAGAATAATGACTCCCACTCTTCTTGAAGTGAAAGATCACTTTTTCACTATCTGTTGTCATATTTTTTTCAGCCGGACGCTGCCCAAAAATGAGTCTGACACCTCTCAGGGGGGAGTTAAAATGCATGAACAACCCCCAGTCCAGCAAACCTGGGTGACAGTAACGGAGAAATCTGCAGCCTCTTGTCGTCGGCACGACGCTTCCCTCGGTAGACGAGGCCCAGTATCATTCCAGTCACCATCGAGACACAGCCGGCTATAGCATAGAACGCCGCCATCTCCTCTTCGTTACCCATCGAAATATCTATCACGCCCGCCACCAATCCCCCCAGCCCCACCCACAGAAAAAGATGTGCTGCGACACGCAGCTCCGAGTAGCTCTTCCTCACAACGGGCGCCGACTTGTGTTTTTCTTGAAGCTGGCGATATGAGGTCGCTGCGCCCGGGCCTGCGGCAGCCGGAGCAATCTGGGCGTGCCCGGTAGAGGCTGCTGGTTGCGGCACAGGTCTGGCAACGGGGGGTGCGATTGGTGAGCTTCGAAAAAGGTCCAGGACAGCAGCCCGCACACCACCCAACAAGTTAGCCGCTCCGTCCACGGCCTGGGTCTCCACACACGTTACCACCACCCCGCCTACGCTCGTGACCATCTCGAGCTTGAGGATGAAGGCCCCTGCAAAGCTCACAACCTCACCCGAGATCACGTAAACCGCACCTGCGTCCGAGGCCCTCGACAATACGCAGGGGCTATCGCAGAACTCTTCCGCCGAAAAATCGATGTGAATGGTCTCAAATCGATCGCCGGCCATCGCGTCCACGGCCTCGACAATCTGCATTCTCAGGTAGGTCATGTCCGCTGCTGATAGCACCGTATCACTGGTGAT
>JAUVAN010000114.1 GCA_030591725.1 Deltaproteobacteria bacterium | reverse complement strand
CGAATGTTCCATCCACCGTGTGCTCTGTCCAGACGGTCCCGTCGCCCGAGGTGTTGTCCCACCAGGTGATGTTGTCGTCCCAGTACGCCGCGCCGAGTACGTCCATGTCGCCGTCTCCGTCGATGTCCGCCGCGTATACCGACCTGGCACCGGCGAATGTCTCATCCACCGTGTGCTCGATCCAGGCGGTCCCGTCGCCCGCGGTATTCTCCCACCAGGTGATGGCATCATCAAAAGATGCTGTGCCGAGCACGTCCATGTCGCCGTCTCCGTCAACGTCTGCCGCGTATACCGAAAAGGCACCGGCGAATGTTCCATCCACCGTGTGCTCTGTCCAGACGGTCCCGTCGCCCGAGGTGTTGTCCCACCAGGCGATTCCATAGTTGGTGTATGGCTCTGCACCAAGCACGTCCATGTTCCCGTCTCCGTCGACGTCGGCTACGTATACCGACACGGCGCTGGTGAATGTTCCTCCCACCGTGTGCTCGGTCCAGGTCGGAATGCAACCGTCAGTATCGGTGTCTGCGTCGATATCCGTATCGCTATCGCCGTCAGTGTCAGTATCAATGTCCCCGTCGGAATCGGTATCGGTGTCCGTGTCGGAACCGGTATCGTTCCCCATGACGATCTCTTGTTGTGACCAGCAACCCACTGAAATGGCGACTGCCGCGAGCAGCATCAACCCAAAGAAGTGCATTCTGTTCATCGTTTTTCCTCTCCGTCTAAAAAACGATCATACCATTTATTCGCCGTGCCTGGTTTTGCTACGGCGATATCTCCTTGATCATCTCGTGGACGTCGGCGGCTTCGGATTCGGAGGGGCCGGAGTCGAGGAATTCGCGCAGGAGTCTTACTGCTTCGGCCTTCTGGCCCATGGCCTTGTAGCAAAGGGCCAGGTTGTAAACGAGATCCGGGATGGGCAGGAAACTGTACGCCATGGCGAAGCGCTTTGACGCGGCCTCGAACTGACCCACGTTGTACAACTCCACTCCGATGCCGAAGAGCTGCTTGGCCTGATCCACATTCTGCGCCTCGGGAACGACGCGCTGGTACTCGGCGAAGAAGTCCATGGCGGTGCCGAGCCTGCCGGCCTTCAGGTGCGCGAGCCCGATGTTGTACAATATGTCCGGATGTTTGGCGTAGGTGAAGGCCTGCTGAAAGGCGTCGATGGCCCCCTCCCATTCCCCTTGCGCAAAGAGGCGCTGTCCCATCACGAAGAACCGTCTTGCCTCGTGGGACATCACGGCGGCCTCGCTCTGCGCGAAGATGCTCTTGCCCGCTTCCAGCAGTTGGATCTTTTCCTTTGCCGTGGCCAGATCCTTGCCCTCCACGAGCTTGGCGTACTTGCGCATCAGTTTGAGGGACTTGTTGAGCTTGCCGTTTCGAGCGTGGGCCCGCGCGGCCTCGTATAGCAAGATGGGTTTCTTGGAGGTCTTGTACGCCTTCTCGAAGAGCCTCGCGGCCAGTGCGTGCTTTCCCACCAGGGTGGCCAGCCACGCCTGATCCAGGACAGTGCCCCTGGACTGGGATTTCCCCAGGGGAACGGCTCTGGCCGGCGGCAGGTCGGTGATCTTCCGGGTGGCGGCGTGGGCGGTCTGTGGCTCCGCGAGGAAGAGCGTCACCGAGATGGATCCGGTTTCGTGATCCGGGTGGTTTCCCTGGGCCACGCCGACGCCCATGAAGGCGAGCGCGGGATCGCTCGTGCGTTCGGGCACGATCACGGAATTAAGATCATCGGCCACCTGGAAGGAGATGGTTACTCTTCCCAGCGCGAATTTCTTCGATTCGATGGCCGCCTGAGCTTTTCCGATGAGACGATCGCTGGTTTCTCCCCCGGCCATGAATCGCTGGGCCATGTCCCTTGCCGCCTTGTCCAGATTCTCGTCCAGTTTCAGGGGGGGGACATTGTTGAGGTCGCGCTTGCTGGCCATCATGGAGACGATCTCTGCGTGAGCCTCGGCGGGATTGATGGGCTCCATCACCCTTGCAAGGTCCAGGATGACGATCCGTTCACCCCGCCTTTTTGCAATTCCGATCCCCATGTGGGTGACCCCCGAGTGCGTGATCTTGCTGATTCCAAGAGGGTCGGCGATGAGATTCTTCGCCGCACTTTTCACGTTGGAGCCCGTCGCCCCGTGTGAGAGGGCGAACCGGGCGAAGCAGCCCGAGTTGATGATTCTGGGCAGGGGGGTCTCCTCCGACAACTCACCATCGGCGGACGCCGCAGCGGAGGCACGGTCGCCGGCAGTTCGGTTGAGGAAGGGATCAATAATCAGGGGCGGCAGCTTCTCGTTGCCTCGAACACGGTTGATTTCTTCGGCGACAATGTTGATGTCGGCCTGATTCCCCGCACCGGACGAGGTCGCTCCGCAGCCCGTGAAAAGAAACACATAAACAAATATCTGCAATCCAAAAATGCAAAGATATATGAAAAAGTTGTACAATATTGGATATCTTGTACGGGATGGATTTACCGTTGGAAATGAAATCATGCTGACAAACTCGTTTTTCAAATTATCGACGCTTTTCCTTATTGTATTCGTTGTGAGCCTCACCGCAAGGATTGGGAGTGTCGAGGCTCAACAAAGCGGGGAGGGGCTGTCGGTGGACACCTTCAAACCGTCGACGAGCACCAACTCTATCTTCGAACTGACCCTGGTCGAACCCAAGAAGCATCTGGAGTGGTCGGTGGGCGGTCTGGCTTTCTACAGCCACAGGCTTGTTCGGCGAGAGAGAATGGTGGAGTTGACCGGTGAAACCGCGCAAATCGCCTATCCGGTAAATACACGCCTCAACGTGGACCTGATGTTCGCGCTGGGGTTGTGGGATCTTCTGGAGATCGGCCTGGCGGTTCCCGTGATAGTCTTTCAGACGGGGGAGGGCGGCGAACCGAATGGGAGCATTCAGCGGGCAGGGCTCGGCGACCCGCGCCTTGACTTGAAAGCGAGGCTGCTGGACGCAGGCGCGTTCCAGGGGGGGCTTGGCCTCACCGCGACCGCTCCTGTGGGTCACTACCTCTCGTCGGGCATGGACCTGCTAGGGTATGTCGGCCCCACGGTTGAACCGAAGATCCTGGCGGACCTGACCATCGGTCCGATCATGATAGCTTTCAACGGCGGGTTCCTGTTGCGGCCATTCGGTACGTTGGCCGACTACGAACAGAACTACGCGGTGACCTGGAACGCGGCGGCGGCCATTGACCTCAAGGATTTTAGTGAGCCGGGGGGATTGCGCGTGGCGGTCGAGGCAAACGGAGAGGTGGGGATCGGCTTCTATTCTCTGGTGGAGACGCCCATGGAGGCCCTCGCCGGAGTGAAATACCGCACCCAAAAGGACATGATATTCAGCGCCGGCGCCGGAGGCGGCATATCCACGGCGGTGGGGACGCCCGCGTTCAGGATCTTCTTGGGGCTGGCCTACGATTCGATCAAGCGAAGCTGCAACACGGGCCCCGAGGACTTCGATGGTTTCGAGGACAACGACAACTGCATGGATCCGGACAACGATCAGGACGGCCTGCTCGACGAGATCGACGACTGTCCCGATTCCGCCGAGGACCTGGACGGTTACCAGGACGAAGACGGTTGCCCGGACAGGGATAACGACGGCGACGGCGTGCCGGATCAGCTGGATGGTTGTCCGATGATCCCCGAGGACAAGGATAATTACGAAGACGAGGACGGATGTCCGGAGGAGGGCCCGGGCAAGCCGACGGTGAAGATAACGGATACCCAGCTCTTGCTTTCGAGCAAGATTTACTTTGATTTCAACAAGGTGGTTGTCAACAGGGTCAGTTATCCCATCCTCGATGCGCTGGCGGAGGCTCTCATCGGCAACTCCTACATCAAGAAAGTTCGGGTGGAGGGGCACACGGATAACGAGGGTACTGCTGAATACAACATGGACCTGTCGAAACAGAGAGCAAAGGCAGTGGTGGATTACCTTATTAGCAAGGGCGTTGATTCGGTGCGTCTGGCGTTCGAAGGGTACGGCCTGACCATGCCCAAGGCGTCCAATCAGACGGAGGAGGGAAGGGCCATTAACAGGAGAGTCGAGTTTACGATTATAGATAAAGAATAGGAGTGTACAGGGTCGAAATTGCTACGCTAATCCTTGTCGAGGGTTCTTCGGGGGACGTCGGATAATAATGTTATTGGTAAAATTACCAGGTAATGACGACTAATCATATATGAAATCCATTTTAGCGAAAGACGGTAACTCATGAATGCATTAAAAATCATAATATTGACCACTGTCTTGATCTTGCCGGGTGTCGTTCTGGCCGAACCCTGTCCAACTTCGGCGTACGCCTGGGATGATCAGGATCACGACGGGATCCTGAACGATGTGGATCCGTGCTGCTACGTGGCTTCCTTTCCCGGGGACATGACGAATGCAATGTGCAGTATGACCCCGGCCGTCAACCAGGACATGAACGGCAACGGCGTTCCCGCGAGTGTGGAGGGAAACTGCTGCGTCGATGTGGGTTATGGTCATTGCTACGGTATCGGAGGAAGCACGATGTGCAGCGTTGGTGATATGGTGCCGTGTGACAAGTTGCTCTTGTACAGCGGCATGGTAGACAGCAGCGCGAATACTTACAATTGCACGATGGGCACTTGCATGTGCTTCACAGTGGGAGACTACGACGGGGATGGGTTCCTGGTGGGAGATCCGGGGCCCTTCGACAACTGCCCGGATACAGCGGCCTCGAATCAGGCCAACTCCGACTATGATCTCTGGGGAGAACCGTGTGATGCCTGCGGCGCCAACAACGAAGAAGCCTTCGACTCGTGCGCCCTGGGAGGCACCGATTGCGGGCCCGTGGGCGAGTGTGTCTTGTGGGCGTTTCTGGATTTTTACTCGATCGATTGGGCATATCGGTGCACCTATCCGCCGGATTGGGACGGGGACTACGTGGGCGACGCATGCGACAACTGCGAGGAGGAGCACAACCCCACCCAGGACGACCAGGATGGAGATGATATAGGTGACGCATGCGACAACTGCCCCTGGGAAGCCGGTGTTGCACAGGACGGCATGGACTCTGACTATGACGGCGATGAAATAGCGGACATCTGTGACAACTGCGAGACCGTTTCCAACTGGTGGCAGGAGAACAACGATAGCGACGAGCTTGGGGACAAGTGCGACAACTGCCCCCATATTTCTAATCAGGATCAGGCGGACATGGATGGCGACCAGGTCGGCAACGTCTGCGATAACTGCCTCGAGGACTCCAATGAAGGCCAGGAAGACGAGGACATGGACGGCACCGGGGATGCTTGTGACAATTGTCCGTTCGGTGAGCCGGCTTTCGAGGGCGAGCCCGACGACGACGAGGACGGGATCGTGAACTCCTGCGACAACTGCCCCGATGATGCCAACTTCGAGCAGGACAACAAGGACGATGATATCTTTGGTGATTTATGTGATCCCTGCCCTGCGGTGTGCGCAAACGAGTACCACTGGTCGGACGAAGACGAATTCGCCGACGAGTGTGACAACTGCCCGACCGTGAAGAACGACGATCAGGCCGACCTGGACCAGGACTGCATTGGCGACGCGTGTGACAACTGTCCGGATGTGGAAAATCTCGAGCAGAAGGACGAGGACGACGACGAAGTTGGCGACGCGTGCGACAACTGTCCTGAAGTAGAGAACGAATACCAGGAGGACGTGGACGACGATGGCTTCGGGGATGCGTGCGACAACTGTCCATCGGTCGCCAACGAGGACCAGGCCGATGATGATGGTGACGGCATCGGGGACAAGTGCGAGTTCTACGACGCGTACACCGGCGCGTTTTCCTGCAATTGTGGTGTTATTTCCGCCATTTCTCCCGCATCCTTGCTATCGGTTCTTGCGGCAGCCATCTGAAACCTCTACATATTGAAGTAGACGATCGCGCCATAGCAAGGCCACTGCCATGATCACGGTTAATGGAGAAAATGTAGAGTACAAAGGTAGCCTTACGGTTTTCGACATGCTCGAGAAGAGGGGGTTCGTGTTTCCGCTATTGATCGTTCGGATAAACGGCAAGCTCGTGAGCCGCGACTCTTACAAGAAAACACCGATATCCGACGAGGACCGGATCGATGTGATCCACATGATGAGTGGAGGATGAGGATGAGATACTTTGCCGCTTGCCTTGCCGCAGTTATCTTCACAGCGTACCTCTCGCCCGCCGTCCCCTGCTCGGTGTTCAACTACACGCGGCAGGACGGCACGCTGGTGGGTCGCAACCTGGACTATTTCCCCGAGTCCACGGGTTGGATCGAGTTCATGCAGCCGGCGGGTGGGAAGAACGGGGCGGTCTTTTTCGGCATCTACGACCACATCTGGCCCCAGGGCGGGATGAACAACCAGGGGCTGGTGCTCGGGATGACCGCCACGCCGTACAAGGAGATCACCGGCAACCCGGATGGGCTCGACATGGGGCTCGACTTCTGGGACGAGCTGTTCGCCACCTGCTCCACGGTCGAAGACGTGCTGGCCTACCTCGGTCTGTACGATCTCGGCTCGATCGAGGGCTACTTTGAGCAGGGTGTTATGATCTGGACCGACGCCAGCGGCGCGTCGATGGTCGTGGAAGGCGACGTGACGATCCTCAAGGAGGGTGACTTCCAGGTGATCACCAACTACCTGCAGTCGGCTCCCGATCTCGGCGGATGGCCCTGCCCAAGATACGAGTTGATCGTGGAGCTGTTGAGCGATGACGTCGAGAAGAGCGACGAGTACCTGACGTCAGTGATCGAAGAAGCCCACGGCACATTCTGGGGAGGCTTCACGGTCTACTCGCTGTTTTACGACCTCGAGACTCTGGACTTCACGGTATTCTACAAGGGCGATTTCGAAAACGGCATTACCTTCAACCTGCCTGAGGAGCTCGAAGGCGGCATACCGGGGTACGAGATGGAGGATCTGTTTGGCGAGGGTGACGCCGATTCCGACGCCGACGGGGACACCGACTCGGACGCCGATAGTGATACTGATCCTCAGATTACCGGCGAGGACCCCACGTCCAGCAGCTCGGGAGGCGGCTGCTGCGTCGCGCCCATCGGTGCGACCGTTTCCACCACGTTATTCAACCTGTTCGTTTCGTCGATCTGATGCTAGCCCGGTTTGACTCAATGGAGAATCCAATTAATGGGTTTATGCAAAATCTCGCGATTGCCCTCGCGGTGGTGGTCGTTGCGGTGGCGGGCTTCGGTTGTGGTTCGAGCCGGCCGGAGCCGGTGGTCGTGGTGGCGAACTCGCGGGTGGAGCCGGCCTTCACCAACAAGCTCGGTGGCGGCTTCGTGCTGCAGCGCGTGGAGATGCGAGTGGACGGAAAGCTCGTTGGGCAGAATGTCGCCGACCGGGGCGGAAGCCTCGAAACCGATCTCTCGTTTCCCGCTTCGACCATTTCTTCGGGAGAGCACCAGGTCGCGGTTCATGCAGTGTACCGGGGAGAAGGGCACGGGGTATTCTCCTATCTCAAGGAGTACACTTTCAAAGTGGAGTCCAATCACGAGTTTCGCGCGCCGCATCTGAAGACAATTGCGATCACTGCGGTGTGCTTCGAGAAGGGCGGACCCACTACCGCGCTGGAGGATCGTCCGGCGATCCGCTGGGTCGAGGAAATTCGATAACCTGGATAACTGAAAGATCTTTCGCAGCTAGAGAATCCGGACACGCTGGATCACTATGCTCAGGTGCTCGCCGTTGTGCATCACGTCGATCACCACCACGGATCCGATCCTGCCGGCGATGGCCTTTAGCGCGTGGGCGGGACCGGATATTTTAACGTTGTCCACGGCGATGATCCGATCTCCCACAGCCAGACCCGCGCCCGCCACCAGCGTACCGGGCTGAACCGATTTCACGAAAACCTTGCCCCTGGAGCCGCGCAGGGTGATAGGCAAACCGCCCTTGCCGGATGGAGGGCCGGTGACCACGAGCCTGTCAGCCTGGCCGTATTCCGAGTTGACGGATCCGAGGTTGTCTTCAGTGTGGGTAATCGCTATCATGCCCAGGTTCTCACCATCCGGCGACTCGAAGGGCTCCGCGAGGGTTCCGGCCGGAATTCCGGGGATAGTGATATCGGGTTGGGCTGGACTGCCTGTGTGCGCGCCGGCCACCAGAGTGATGTCATTGTCGCCGGCGACGGTCCCCACCTGGGTCAGGATCTTCCCGTCCTTCTCGGCGACCAGGTGGTAGCTTCCCTTCCCGGTCTTTTCCAGAGTGAAGGAGCCGTCAGTCCCCGTGTTGCACTGTATAACCTGGGCCAGTCCCCTGGTTATTGATCTGGCAGTGATGGATACGTCCGCCATCCCGTAGCCATCCTTGTCGATCACCCGCCCGCGGATGGCCTTGTCCGCCGGCGGCAGGGTGATGTTTACCTCCATCTCGTATCCGAGTCTCCCCTTGATCCGGGCCGTGGCGGGGATCATGCCGTCCGCGCTGGCCTCGATGCGGAAGCTCCTCGGAAGCCCGCTGAGCTCTGCATAACCGTCCGTGCCGGTCCTCCGGGACGCGATTTCGTTTTCATCCTTGTCGTAGACGGTTACCAAAGCGTTTCTGATGGGGTAACCGGCCTCGTTCATAATTCTGACCCTGGCGGTGACGCCGCGCTTGACGGTGATAGTTACGCCGGATATCCGTGCGCCAGGCTCCATGGTGACGGTTGTCTTGTCGCCGGTCACGAACTCCTTGTGGTCGGCCGTGAGGACTATCCGGCCGGCCGGCAGACCGTTGATCTCGAAGTGACCCTGTTTGTCAGTCGGCCGCCACCTGCCCTTGTCCGATGAGGAGTTTCCCTCCGATTGTACGGCCGGGAGTGGCAAGTTGGCGGGTCCGGCCAGGGTGACATTGGTCTCCGGCGCCGCGGTCATTGAGGGCCAGCCTTCGGCCGAAGCGTTGAGCAGGTGCGAGGAGAACCTCCTGGAAGATCCGCCGGGCATGGCCGTGAGCGCTCCACCCATCTCCATGTCGGCCAGGATGCTTGCGCCCATCACCGGGGCGCCGTCGTTTGTCTGCACCACGCCTGAGATCACTCCGCCCTCATTGAGAACGAAGGAGACATCCGCCCCCGGGGCGATGGGCTTAGGGGAGGATTTTACGTACCCGCTCGCGACGATCCACGCCACGTTGTCGTCAGTGGCAAGGCCTGGCACAATTGCTGTTCCGTCTTCCCCAGTTCGAAATACTCTATGAAGCAGGGATGCTGTGTCCGGTCCCACGAGAACGGCAGCGCCCGGTATCGGCTTGCGGTTGGTTTCATCAGTCACGATTACCCTGGCCGGGATCGCGATTTGAAGGGTGAGGGTGATCTCGATCTCTTCACCCTCTTTTATCTCGAGGGGTTCCTGCGAGGTGTAGGCCGACCGCGCGTCGTGGGTGTGGCCATGGATCATGAAGAAACCCGGCGCGAGACCCTCGATGGTCAACTCTCCCGCGTCGTCAGTCATGGCGCGGCGCGCGGGCCACAGGGAGCTTCCGGCGAGCATCACCTCTACCGGGCCTGTGGGCTTGCCCTTGAGATCTACGAATTTGACGGAGAGGGTGGCGCCTTTTTCCATTATGAGGTGGGTCTTGGCGCCGCATTGGGCATCCTCGTAGTCTGTGACGGCGTTTCCGTGCGACCATGCCCAGAGCTGGTATTTCGCGTTCCTTGTAAGCCCTTTGAACGTGAAGAGGCCCTCGTCGTCCGTTTCGGTTTCCAGGTCGAGATCCGCGCTCACCCACGGTTCGTCGAGAAGCCTTACGCGGACGAGAGTGTTCCGTGCCGGTTTTCCGTCCGGATCGATAACCGAGCCGGACAGGACGCAATCTCCGGTGAGATCACGGTCGGTTGTTTTCGATCCCGGGCGGGTGATAGCGATCTGCGACGTTTTGCCGTCTGATGTCGCGGTGTCGTCCGTGTCCTCCACAACTGTGGAGCAGGGCTCGGAGCACAGCACGAACAGCAAGGCGGTCAACGCGGAGCCGAGTATGGCGCCGGCGGACACCTGGATGACTGATCGTCGTTTTACCAAACTTCCCTCTTTTCGGATTTCAAGAAGGCAACACGATATCGGCGCGGGCCTTGTGCGCGCTTATAATCTTGTGCTCGATCTCGAGAACCCGTTCGATGAACTCGCCCTCTGCCGGGTCACGGGCGCGTTCCTTCCTGTGTTCAAGGGTGTCGTGATAGGTCCGGTCGATGAACGCCCTGAAATCGACCTTATCCAGCATCGAAGTGTATGTCCCCTCTGCTATCACAACGTTTACGCCCTCCAGGGAAACGATCTCTTCGTCGATCATGTTCTCCTCAAAATGGACCAGCGGTTTGGAGATCGATGTGTCGCCGCGTTTGGCGGCTGCGAGGTGTTCGTCGAGGAGATCCAGGCGAACTTCACTGGGGCCAACCCAGTCGATCCCCTCGAACCTGCGGGCGGCGTTGGATTTGGGAGGAAGCACGAAATAGTCGTCCTGCCCCAGGATCAGCACCTTTTTTCCAAGCTTCTCCAGCTCCTGCGCGGTAGTGGCGGCGGTCTCGGATTTTCCCGAGCCCGACTCCCCGGCCACCGCAATGGTGAAGATCCGATCGGATTTTTCTAGCAGATCGGCGCACGCCCGCGCGACCTTCCGGCCGTTGGACAGATGATAT
>JAUVAN010000042.1 GCA_030591725.1 Deltaproteobacteria bacterium | reverse complement strand
CACCCTCGATCAGCTTCGATCCGATTACGATGCCGTTTTCCTGGGCCTGGGCGCGCAACTGGCGTCGTCCATGCGCGTGGACGGGGAGGATACCGAAGGCGTCCTTTCGGGCATCGGTTTTTTGGGAGCGGTCTCCCGAGACGAGTCCTTCAAGATCGGCGACAACGTGATGGTGGTTGGCGGCGGGAACACGGCCGTTGACGCGGCCCGAACGGCGCTTCGCCTGGGCTCGGGTAAGGTGGCCATTCTGTACCGGCGCACCAGAAAGGAGATGCCCGCGTGGGAGATCGAAGTCGACGCCGCAGAGGAGGAGGGCGTCGCGCTCGAGATCCTGGCTGCGCCCACGAAGGTGGAGCGAGGGGCCGACGGCAAGCTGCACGTCACCTGCATCGAGATGGAGCTGGGCGAGCCGGATGACTCGGGCCGCCGCCGCCCCATCCCCAAGGAGGGGAGCGAGCACGTGCGAGTGGTGGACAACGTTATAGCCGCCATCGGCCAGAACGTGGATCCGAGCGAATGTAAAGGCCTCGATCTCACCCGGTGGAACTCCATCGACGCCGACATCCACAAGTGCACCACAAACGTGGAAGGTGTGTTTTCGGGCGGAGATTGTGTGACCGGAGCCGACATCGCGGTGACGGCGGTCGCGGCGGGACGGCGAGGAGCCATCTCCATTGACCAGTACGTGATGGGAAAAGCGGTTACCGGCGATCCTGTACCTTACGACCACACCATGGGCAAGATCGACAAGGTGGACAAGAAGGTCGCGGAGGGGTTCGACGAGGTCACCCGAATCCACATGCCCGAGCTTCCGCCCGCCGATCGCATCAAGACATTCGAGGAAGTGGAGACCGGCTTCGATCCCGAGGCGGTTCGCGCGGAGGCCAAACGTTGCATGGAGTGCGGCTGCCGCGATGCCCACGAGTGCAGGCTGCGTTCTTACGCTACCGCGTTTGATGCGGATCAGTTTCAATACATTGGGGTCAAGCGAAGCTATGAGCGCGACGCCACACACTCGGATATCGTTTACGAATCACACAAGTGCATTCAGTGCGGCACCTGTGTGCGCATCACGCAGGAGTTGCTCGGCACCTCGGCCATGGGGTTCGTGGGCCGCGGCATCACAGCGCGAGTAATGCCCGCCATGGGGCGCGATCTGATTGAGGTAAATGGTAAGGGGCTCGAAAAGATCGTCGAGAATTGTCCGGTGGGCGCTCTCACCCTCAAGAGCGCACCGGTGGCCACGCTCTCCCCCGAGTTCAAGAGACCGATTCCGCCGGCTCTGGACTGATCTTCATTCCTCCCGCCTACTTTTCGTTGTGGTAGTATCCAATCTGGAGGAACACCAATGACAAATAGAATACTTCTGATTGGCATCTTCATTTTTGCGGCCGCCTGCGGAGGGGATGCGCCGGCTGCCTTCAATGGAGATGGGGGGGGCACAGACGGCGACACTGACAGTGACACTGACAGTGACACGGACAGTGACACGGACAGCGACACGGACAGCGATACTGACAGCGATACAGACAGCGATACAGACAGCGATACCGACACCGATACGACGCAGAACTGCTCCGACGCCCTGGTCTCCTATGATTTCGAGACCGTCAGCGATCTGTTCACCCACGGGGCGGTGACCATGAGCGAGGATCCCTGGGAGCGCGAAGATCTTTCGGTATTGCCCGCCGGTACCACCTGTCGCGGCGGCTCGGGAAAATGCTGGGTCACTGCGGTTGGTACGTCCACGAGCCAAAATTACGAGGACTGCACCGATGCCGAATTACTTTCACCTGTTCTGGATATCTCAGATTGTGCTTCCGCCTCCAACAACCTGGGTCTGAGGTTCTGGCACATCTATCGGCTCGAAGAGGAATTTGGGGGAACGTATTACGACGGGGCGGCGGTGCAGCTTTCGGGAGACGGTGGATCGACGTGGGAGGACGTGAGCGTCACACCCCCGTACCAGGGAACAATGGATGGAAACTACACCGGTTGTTCGGGCACTCCGACCATCGACGGTCACGAGGTCTGGTCGGATACTATTCCGAGCAACAACTGGACCCAGGTGATGATCCCCATAGTGCCCTCTTTGCGCACAGACCAGTTCCGCATCAGGTTCCTCTTCGGTACGGATCAGGGCATCACGGATGAGGGGTGGTACATCGACGACGTCGAACTCTTCCTGAACTGATATATCCTTATTTTACTTCGGCATTTGGCGCATTAAGCAGGCTAAAATTCCAGGGAAGATTCGTCCGAGAATACCTCGGGGCCTACCCAACGCACTGTGGTTTTTTCTATCTGTTCATCATGACGAAGACCGGTGTTGATTACGAAGAAAGAGCGCGGTGAGTACGCTTGAATGAAGCTTCTGGCCGAGCGCGATAGCTTCGGCATCTTCATGTTTGTTGATTTTACTTCGATACCGGTGAGGCCTCGCTTTGAGTCAACAACAAAGTCTACTTCCGCACCGGATTTCGTACGCCAGTATCCCAATGATGCGGAGGGGTGAAGAGGGGGGATGAGTTTGCACAATTCTGCTGCGACCCAACTTTCGAAAATGGGCCCTCTGTCGGGACGTTCGTCAAAAGGCGCGAATCCCGCTCCGGCTGCTCCGAGAACTCCCGTATCGCAGAAATAGATCTTTGGCCGAGAAGTAATCTCGGAGCGTTTGCCTCCGAAAAACGGTTTGAATTTTCTGATGATGTTGCTCTCTTCGATCAAATCGACATAGTTAGAAATAGTACTGCGGGAAACTCCGCAGATGGAGGCCCACTCCTCCAGGTTGACAAGATTTCCAGTCTGGCCCGCTATGAGGCGGAGAAATCGTCTGAACGCGTCTATGTTCTGAATGTTGAAGAGATCGGAGGCGTCGCGGATTATAAATGCAGAGATCAGTTTTACAAGAATTTCATTTGGTGAATCAGACAGCCAGACCTCAGGGTAGCCACCGATTTCAATATGTCGCCTGGCTCTTTTTCTGATCTCATCGGTTCTTACGAGGGGGGGCAAATCGGGTAAGTCCCACAATATTTCTGACAGAGAAAACGGGTGCATGTGGAGGCGTTCGGCTCGACCGGCCAGTGACTCCCGTGTTTTTGCTCTCAAATGAAATGCTGAAGATCCAGTGACAAATAGAGGTGCGTCAAGGCCACCGTCGATCAGGCCCTTGATCAGCAATCCGGCTTCGTCAAGGTGTTGAGCTTCGTCGATGAAAACCGGAGTGTCATCGAGTAGTAGCCCTTTCAGGTCTTCGAGTACCAGCGTTGGAGATTGACACCAGTCGCGCACCAGAGGTTCCTCGGCATTGATAAACAGGGGCGCTGTTTCGCGGTCTAAAAACCAGTTCCACAAAAATGACGACTTTCCGACTTGCCTGGCGCCGACCACGAGATGGGCCTTGCGGCTGACTGGCCAATGTGAGGTGGTGGGAAGGCAGCGCGGAATAAACGGAGTTGCCAGATGATGGATGGCCTTTTCCGGGAAGGCATCTGGATTTGCAAGCCACGGGTTTGCCAGGCGAAGGATTTCTAGAAGCGTCGAGTTCATAAGGAGTAATATAGCAGGGTTTATTAACTATTACAAAATAATCTAGTAAGGTTCGTCCATATTTGAGAAGTGATTGAGCAGGGATAAAAACCGACACACGCCTTTGTCAGGGGCAGATTTGCTCCATCTGCTGCTGCAGGTTCCCCATGCGCATGTCGTTGAAGAAGCCCAGGTTTAGAATAGTTCCCGGTCCGGGGTTGACCGGGGGATCGTGGGACTGGGCGTCGAGGTAGTCCTGGTAGGTGAACGAGATCTCATCCCCATCCGGGCCGCCGGCCGGCTGGCCCATCACGCTGTCCTCCTGCCTGGCGGCGCCGACAAGTGCGTGGAGCGCGGATATCTGCGAGTCCTGGTCGGCGACGGAGTACGCGGCTCCCACGATCTCTTCGAGTGCCTCGCAGAACACCTGACGATATTCGGGAGTCTGAATGATGATATCCGCCAGTGGTTTCGGCGGCGGGCCGCAGGGCTCCAACAGGTCGACCTCGATGGGGGTTTGGGGATCGCCGGCCGTCTGCGGGCACTGGAAGATGCCGTATGAACCGTTCAGATCCCAGGGCACGAACTGGAAGCGCTGGTCCGTCATTCGGTGGTAGAGATAGAAATTGTGGGCGGACACGAAGTAGCTGTCCAGAGTCGAGATCGCAAGCGTCCAGGCCTGGAAGCGGGCGTAGTGCTCCATGTCCAGGATCGCGTCGAGGGCCTCGGTTCCGGAGGTTCCGTTGAGAACCTCGTCGACGGTCCTGATGAGATTTACCAGATCCGAGAAATCGTTCATCCCCGGATCATCCTCGTTTGTCTTGAGCTGCAGGCCGCAGTCCTCGGTTCCGGGCTCGCAAGGGGGACTCGGAATTCCTTCGGGCGGGTTGCCCTGGTACAGGTCCGGATCCTCCCCCCAGTAGGCCAGCGGACAGCCATCGTAGCATATGTACAGGTTGCCGCCGTGCGCGTTGTCCTGCGTGCCGAAGCGTTCCTTGAGGAACCTCGAGTCGACCTGCTGCACCATCGTGTAGACGCCGTGAAGTTCTTCGTCCACCCACACCCGGGCGTAGGCCGTGCGCGGCGCGGCCATCCCGAGTTCGTTTGCCATTGCGTACGCCAGTTGCTCACGCATTATTGAAGGATCTCTGAAATTGTTGTTCAGGTTGAGCCGGTCCACATGGTGGAAGTTAAGCCCGTCGACGTACTCCTCGAAATGGATCTTGAACGACTTCATCTGGTCATCCCCGGAGAACCACAGGGATGAGTTGCCCTTGAGCCGGACGCCCACGTTGGCTACCTCCTCGTCGTCGAAACGGAACGTGGCTTTATAGAATGGCTTGTCGTTGGGATCCGCATCGGCGGCGGCGATCATCTCCTGGTAGGCGGTGCTCTCCAGGAAATCGATATGGATATCGACCACCCGATCTTGCGGGAAAACGCAATCGAACTGCGCGACATAGTTGACCTCGCTACCCGCGTCCGTGCCCACTCCTGCGTCCGCGGGGCTCGTGGATTTCGCCGTGCACGCCGTGAAGAGAAGAAGCGAGGCGCAAGGGATGATAACCTCTGAGAACAGGCTCACCTTTAGCATGTACGTTACCCCTTGATATTGATGTGTTCGGTGAACAGTGGATTGAAATCCTGTTCTATATGACAGGTCAGGCGGCGTCGAGGGAGAGCCGCCGCCGCAGCTTTGATAGGGCCTGCACCTGGAGTTGCCGGATCCGCTCGCGGGACAGGTTGTAGTGTTCTCCGATCTCCTTGAGGGTCATCTCTTCTCCCTGGTTGTCCAGACCGAAGCGCCACCGGATGATCGTACACTCGATGGGGGTCAACACTTCGAGAACCGAACTCATATCCCGTTGCCAGGCTGAGAGCATGGTTGTGTCGAAGGGATTTTTTGCGTTCTCGTCCGGCAGCAGGTCCACGAACCGCCGGTTATCCGCGCTGGAGATCTCCCGATCAAGAGACGAGGCGGGCGACACCTTGTGCCTCCGCACACGCTCGAGCTTGCGCCGATCCAGGCCGGTCTCCTGGGTGAGTTCCGCGTCCGTGGGTGCGCGACCGAGCCGCATGCTGAATGCCTGCATCGCGCGCCCGATCCGCTGCTGTGCGTCCAGGGCATGCACGGGCACCCGCACCGCATGTCCCTTGTCAGCCAGCGCCCTGCCGATGGCGTGTCGGATCCACCAGGAGGCATAAGTGTTGAAGCGAAAGCCACGCCGGTAATCGAAGCGCTCCACCGCCTTGATCAGGCCCAGATTTCCCTCCTGGATGAGATCGATCAGCTGCATCCGACCGCGATCGTAGCGTCGAGCGATGGAGACCACGAGCCGTAGATTGGCCCGGATGAACGCGTGCTTTGCCGCCTGAACACGCCTGGCGTATTGCTCGCATTCGCGCGCCTGGGCGTCGAATTTCTTTCCCCGGCTGCGGTCGGCCGTACGGTTGCCTCTGACAACAACATTGTGAGCGGCGCCAATGAGATCTCTTTTCAGATCCATATTGTGCATCAGGGCGCCGACTTGCCTGGTCATCTTTCGATACGTGGCCACGGTTCTCGTGGACGGGCCGCGTTCCGACTTGCGGCACAGTTTTTTTGCCCGTGTCCGAAGCCTGCCAAGTGAGCGCCTTGCCTCCTCGATGTCGAAACCCTCATGGTTCGGATCGGGCACAAGGAACTCTTCGACCGCCTCAGCTATCGAATCGACGAGGGCCGGTTCCCGCAGGACGACGCACCATCGGTCTATCTCGAGATCGGCGAGCTTGCGAGCCTCCTCGATCTCCTCTTCGGCGCTGAGCACCGAGTGTTCCGAGAGGTCCTGCAAGTATAGATCCAGGGTCGGGTCGTGCTTTCTCGGGTAGACTTTCGCGGACCTGGTTGTTCCTGTTGTCTTTTTAGGCGAGTTGTTCTCAATAATTGTTTCCATAAGATACTCCGCTCGGCTTGAATGCGCTCTGGATTCGCCATTGCCGTCAAATAGGTAATCATCATTGAGAGCCGATCAATCCCCGGCCCCCCCACTTTTTACTATCGCCCCACGATAATTCCCATGTTCCCGGGTTGATTCTTTTTTTCTCCCATTTGATAATTTCGGCGTCTTTGGGCTCCTGTGTAGTTTCATCCGGAAAGGTCAGGACACTCCACGGAAGTGCTCGTTGATTATTTCGAAAGCGGTCAAGATATTGGAATGTAAAGAGAACAAGTTAGGTGGACTTTCGAGCCAGGGGATTTCATCCATGATTCAACTGGCCCGATTCCAATCACGACGAATCGTTGCCGCAGTGCTTTGCATGGGTGTTTCGGCGATCGCCACGGCCGGATATGCATTCCTGGTCGGCCCGGTCCTCAGGTCGTTTTTTTTTCAACAGGCTTCGGATTTTGACCAGCTTGCGGGTACTACCCCGCATTTTCTCTCTGATCTTGCCCCCAGGATATCAGGTGCACAGCCCCACGTGATCGGACTGATCATCGTGGGTGTCGCCGCAGTGAAGGGGATCTTTTTTTTCGGGCAGAGGTTGTTCTCCGTGGGAGCCGGCCAGATGATTCTCAATCGGTTGCGCAAAGAAATGTACGTCGGTTTGTTGCGGCTCAACCCTCTGGCGGAAAGTACGCCCTCTACCGGTGAAATGGTGTCCCGGTTTACGGTCGATGTGGAAAATGTAGAGCTTGCGGTTACCGGAGGGTTGTTGGCGGTGTTTCGCGACACGCTCCAGATACTGGCGCTGGCGGGTCTCGCGCTCCTTCTGGATCCCGTTCTGGGTCTGGTGGGACTCGCGGCCTTTCCTCCGGTGGCCTTGCTCATCATTCGGATCGGCCGTGAGTTGCGGCGTCGCAAGAGTAAGGTCTACCAGGCGTTCGGCAACCTGAGCGAGACGGTGGAGGAGACGGCGAACGGCCTGGGCGTTATACAGTCTTTCGGCGCGCAGGGCCTGATGACCGACCGTTTCGAGAAGCGCAGCGCCGGGCTGATGAAGAGCGCCGTGAGGGCCCTGGTTCTCAAGGCGATGTCGTCTCCGCTGAACGAGATACTGGGGGCGGGGGCTCTGGCGGTGACGTTGTGGTACGCCCATGTTCGGGTCGATCAGGGCGCCGTCGGGCCGGAGGTGATCATCTCCTTCTTCACCGCTCTTGTGCTCCTGTACCAGCCCGTCAAGGGTCTCGGCCAGGCGCAACATACCATCCAGTCCGGACTCGCTGCCCTGGACCGGATCCGATCGCTCACCGGATCCGGGGAAACAACCGAGCCGATTCGTGACCTCCCGGCCGTGGGCGGCTCGGCGGGAATTCCACGATTGGCGCTTCGGGGTATCGAGGTAGGTTACGGCGGTGGGAGGCCGGTGCTCAAGAATGTGGATCTGGATATCGCCCCCGGTTCCCGCATCGCCGTGGTGGGATCCTCGGGCGCCGGAAAGACAACCCTGGTGAACCTCCTCACCGGCCTCCTCGTGCCCAGCAATGGAGAGCTGATCGTGAACGGCGTGCCCTACCCGGTCGACCCGGGTTCCGCGCGCCGGATCTTCGCGCCGGTTTCTCAGGAGCCGTTTCTTTTTGATGACGACATCGTCGGAAACGTGAGGTGCGGTCGTTCCGGCGCCTCACTCGATGAAGTCGAGTCGGCCTGCCGCGCAGCCGGCGTGTGCGAATTTTCGGAAAGGCTCGACAAGGGGCTCGCCACACGGGTGGGCCTGGGTGGTCGGAAATTGTCGATGGGTCAGAGGCAGCGGGTCTGTCTGGCCAGGGCGTTGCTCAGCGACGCGCCGGTGCTCTTGCTCGACGAGGTTACAGCGTCCCTCGACGGCGCGACGGAGAAGAGCCTGGTGGAAGGGCTCACCGGATATCTTGGAGATCGATCCGTGCTCGTGGTGACGCACCGAAAATCGACGGCCCGATGGGCTCAAACGGTGGTAATGTTGGAGGATGGGGTCGTGAAGGTGTGCGGTTCTTCGGAAGATCTCCTCGACTCGGATGCCCGTCTGGTTCGCCTGTTCGGTACGCCGACAGATCAGGAGGAGAGCGTTGTCTGAGATATTGTCCACAATCCGAGCTGTGATGGTGGTGTTCTTGCTGGCGTCGATCTGCGTGTTGGATGCTCACGCCGACGAGAAGGCAGAGCTTTCCGACGGAGCGACGGTCTCGTTCGATGGCGCAAACCTGGTGCTCGAAATGGACGGGAAGACGAGTTCCACCCGGTTAGTGAATTCGGATTCCGTGGTGTTGACGAAGGATCTGAAAATTCACCTCATGGCGGGTGGCATGATCGCGGTGCACGTCAGGCTGGGCCTTGAGGGGGGAGGCAGGCACGAGGCGGTGGCCGTTCGAGAGGACGGCGGAAGAAAGATGAAGTTGGTCTGGAGCGGATCGGTCACTCCAACCGGCGACATCGGAGAGCGAATCGGGTGGGGCATCCGATTCGTCGATCTGTCCGGTGACGGTCTGCCGGAGATCGTCGTGGGCCGTACCATCGAGTCCGTGCGTCTTTGCACGGTCGACGATCCTCCCCTGCTCTTCAGAGAGGTGTACGACCCAGGCAGCTCCAGGTTGCGATCGATAGCCGCTCGTCGACCGGGGATGAGCGATGCGAAAGAACTGACCGGACGGGTCGGGCCGAAAGGATCATCAGTCGTGGCGTTGTTGCGCACGCTCATTCCCACCGGGGTGTCCCACATGGCGGGAGATCGGAACGATCCCATCCTCCTGACTCCTCCCGCAGCCCTCGTTGACAGGGACGATGACACTGCGTGGTTTCCGGGAAACGGGAACGGCGCCGGAGAGTTTGCCACCTTCGCGGCCAACGCGTCGGTATACGGGATCGCCAGGATTGGCATTTTGCCCACGCGGGGGGGCGGGAAAACCGGAAAGCTGGATCGGCCGGCGACCATTCTTCTGGCAGCCGGAGGCCAGGTGTTTCGGCTGGTGTTCCCGACGCGGCGCGGTGCTCGCGAAACCATCTGGTTCGAATTCCCCGAGCCCGTGCGCACCGACTGCATGTCCCTGGTAATGGAAACCAGCTTCAACCCCGCGTCAGGCAGACCGGTGGCGTTGAGTGAAATTGTGGTCCTGACCGAGGTGGATTCCCCGGGCGGGTTGGCGCGGCTGGCGGCCGATCTGTCTTCTGACCTGAAGGGCGAGCAGGCTGTCGTGTTGCTGCGGGGAATCGGGAAAGATGCGGTGGAGCCGATCTCCGGCGTGTGGTCGCAACTGGACACCCGCGGTCGCAGGCGGGCCGTTCGAGTGTTGGCAGAGGCCGGGCCGGACGCGAGTGTCGAAATGCTTGCGCAGGCCGCTGTCGACGACGACGAGATACTGTCCGGGATCGCCGCGCGTGGGATCGAGAAAGCGGGAGATGCGGGAGTGACGGCGATGGTGGGATATCTGGACAGCACTGTCGAGTCCAGGTTCGAGAAGGCCGCTCGGGTACTGGCCGGGCTCTCCAGTGAAAAGGCCTTGAGCGGGTTGATCTCCGTGGCCGGGAAGGGCGGACGGGAGCGCCGCAGGCTTCTGCGCGAGCTGATCGGTCGGGCGGCGACGCGATCTGAAGAACATGCGGAGAGCCTGTGGACCGGGATAGAGAACGCATCGAAGAGCGATGACAACGAGCGGATAATCGATCTTGTGCGATCGGCTATTGGCATTGTGCCCCTGAAGGATCGTCTGGCCGAACTCGCCGAATCCATGTACGTCGCGTCCACCGATTTCAACGATCGTTATCGGCTGCTTATCGTGATTGCCACCCTGCCAGGTCCTGAAGCCCTCGAGTGTCTTCATGAGACCCTGGGGGATCCGGATCATATTCTTCGTGCGGTGGCGGTGGCGGGCCTGTCGCTTCATCCGGACGACGAGAAGGCGGTCGCCGGGCTCGAGGCGGCACTTGCGGACGAGGATCCCCAGGTCCGGATGGCAGCGCTGGAGGCGTTTGACCGACTCGACTCCTCGCGGATCCCGTCAGGCCCGATGATCCGGCTGATCAACGATGACCACTGGCCCGTTGTACGCTCGGAGGTGACGCGGATCTCTGCGGCGCTGGAAGAAGATGCGGCGGTGGCCATCATCTCGAAGGCCGCGAAGGACGATTCCTTTCACGTCAGGCTGACGGCCATGAAGAGCGCTGCCCATGTTCGCTTCGCCGGCCTCGACGATATTGTGGAGGGCGTGATTGCAGACAGGAAAGAAAACCTCGCTGTGGTGACCGCTGCTGCGCATGCGGCGGGTGCGCGGTGTCAGGACTCCGCAGTGGATCTCCTGTTCGGGGTGTTGAAGACGGGCGCAGAGCAACTGGCGAGCGGAGAGGAAATCGAGGCCGCGCTTGCGGCATCTGCGGCGATGGGCGCGATTGGCACGGATCGGGCCGAGGAACTCCTCCTGAAGGCCGCGAAACGATCGAACCCTTCGACTGATCGGGCAATAAAAACGGCGCTGTCCACTCTCGGCAAGCGATGTGGAAATGCCCGGGACAGTAATGAGTGAGCTTCACAAGCACCTGCTGCGCAGGGATTTCTACGACCGTTCGACTCTTGCGGTGGCGAAGGATCTTCTGGGGTGTTTGCTGGTGCACGAGGTGGATGGCAAGACCCTCGTGGGCAGGATAGTGGAGACCGAGGCCTATGACGGGTTCGATGATCGGGCCAGCCACGCGTCTCGCAGGAAAACTCCCAGGAACGAGGTGATGTTCCAGGAACCCGGTCACGCCTATGTCTACCTGATATACGGCATGCATCACTGTCTCAACTTTGTGACCCGGGAGAAGGACTACCCTGCGGCCGTTCTGATCCGCGCCCTGGAGCCGGTGACGGGAATAGATGTATCTACCCGGGGCCCCGGGAGACTCACCCGGGCGATGGGGATCGACCGGAACCACGACAGGGTGGACATCACCCGTCCGCCCCTGTACGTGACGCCCCGGGACATGGGTGAGCCCCAGATAGATTGCTCGGCGAGGATTGGGGTCGCTTACGCAGGCGAGTGGGCGAGTGCGCTCCGGCGTTTTTTCGTGAAAGACTGTAAGTGGGTTTCGGAACGAAGGTCGCCAAAGCGTCAGTAGCAGGTATCGCAGGCCCACACGAAAATAACCAGCTGGCAGCAAGAAGTGGGCGGGTCGCATGCCCCTTCGACTCCGAGCGGGCCGCAATTGCACTCGCCCAGGGTGCACTTGTTACCGGTCTCGGCGATCACGCAGTCATTGTTGCATACCCCGCAGTGACCGACGTTGTTTATCGGGTTCACGCAGACGTTGTTGCAGCACGCGATATTCGGATACGAGGAAACACACTGCAAATCGCCGGAGCACGCCGGCCCGGAGGTGTCCGAATCCGTGTCCGAGCCGGTGTCTGTGTCGATATCGATTTCGCAGCAGACCGTGCCGGTGGTAGTGCATTCGTAGTTGGTGTGAACGGTTCCGTTCTGTCCGTCACATACGGACTGGCTGACGCACGCGTAAGGGCAGGATTCGAGGTCTGTGTCTGTATCAGTGTCCGTATCGGAATCGCTGTCGGAGTCGGAGTCGCTGTCGGAATCGGAGTCGCTGTCGGAATCGGTGTCGCTGTCCAGGTCGGTATCTCCCGCGTCCTCCTCCAAATCATTTTTCTTCATGGTTGACGTGGTGCAGCCCAGATCCAGCACGGCAGTCAGTGAAACAATTATTGCAAGAATAATCCCACGCATTGGGAACCTCCTGTCGTCCAGTGACAAATTTATCACGAAACGGACAACACCGTTCAACTAAAGATGATGAGGTCAATCACCGAGCTCGTCCTTGAGGTAAGTCATTATCACTTCGTCGAGGGACTTGTCGCTGATCAGGCTCTCGCCGAAGGTACTGTCCCTGTCCGGCGTATCGAAGATGGATTTTCCGTAACTTTTTCGTTTTTCGTCGGGTGCCGTTTCGGTGCTGTCATCCATCATGTCTGCGGGCGCGATCACCTGCACATTGTCTGAAGGCGCGGGAGGAGCGTCGGGCTTGATAACCGGGGCATCGCCACCGTCGGGCAAGTAGTCGCCAATCTGAATACCCAGGATCCTTGCGGCGAATGAGTCATGAACCCCGTCTCTCAACTCCACGAACATCGCCTTGTGCTGATCCTTCATCAGCTGCTTGACATGATCTTCCCAGTTGTCCTTTTCAAGGTATTCCCCATAAGCGGTTTTCTTGGTGGCCAGGATGGTGCCGCTGGTGAACAGGTGGGTGATGATATGAGGATGATCCCTGCCGGAATCTTCTGTCTGGATATGAAACACGTGGTCCTCGTGCTTGACGTTCGTGTTGTATCCCAGCAAGGGAGAGTTTGCGCCGGATTTCTTCATCTTCTGTGTTCAAGTATCCCTAATGAACTCTGGATAGTAAATATAATTAGCAAATCATCCGTTACAATCGTGTTCCTCCCATGTGTTTCGGGGCTGCGCAAAGGCGCAATGTGGTCGTGGTGGGATCCCGCGCGGTCACCGCCCGCCCGACGAAGTTCACCATCCCGGTCTCCTTGCGAATAACTGCCCCGGGCCCGTCCGGTGGCGGTTGAAACGAGATCGCCCGGTTCACTCCGAGCTCAGTCAGAGCGCCGGTCACTGCCGTCCAGCTGCCCTGGCAAATGAACAGCCAGCCGTCATCGTGAATCCCCACGCCCACAATGTCGCCGTGGCCACTCATCCCGGTCCCTTCCTGCATGATCCAGTCACCCTGCACCGCGTTCGCAACAGCGCTCCCGCCGGCCCAGGAAGTTATTTCAGGCGCTCCCAGATCGCTCACGGTCAAAGTCGACCTTTCCCTCTCGAGGGAGGCAACCACCGCGCCACCGGATATCTGGCCGCGTCCGGACGACCACTTTCCCAGGGCGATTTCAACCAGAAGATCACCGTCGTCACTATTTTTATCCGACGTGGGGCCGGAGCCGAATGACTCCGGGATCTCTCCGGGGAAAATAGAGGTCTCGGTCCTCGAGAGGTCCGCCGCCACCACCTGAGCATCGCCGATCTTTGCCGTGAAGATCGCCGGTACGAAGGCGGGAGCCGGCTGGGCAATGCCTTCCGAGATCCACCCATCCCCCGGGGGCGACGTGTCCTTCAGGGTTACGAAGAAGAAATCCTTCGGGGCGCCGTTCACGTACCTGTTAGGTGAGAACCGCATCTCTTTCAATGCGATCTCCCCCTTGAATTCAGGTCGCCCCGATTTCTTGAGCTCGTCTTCGAACCGGTAAAAGATGTAAGCCGTGTGGAAGGGGTTCATGTCCAGGTGCATGCCGTACACGCAACCGGCGGCGTTCATGGCGATGCCCAGGGTTCCGGCCGTGAGATCCTCTCCCCATGCGTAGATCAGGTAACCGGACTCGTGCATGCAGATCCCCGAACGGATCGTGTTCATGTTGCGGATATCCTCGTCGAGGGTGAACCCCCAGAGGTATCGCCGGCGCGGGTTGACCACACCATCCTCCACAAGGGGATCAATATTCTGGCGGTACGAGAGCATGTCCTCGGGGATCTCTATATCCTTCGGCCATGAGCCCATCGACACCGATCCGTCGTCGTAGGTTGCGATGGTGGCCGCGTCGTCCTTGGGGGGTAGTAGAACGTTGCGTTCCACCATCATCCCATAGGCGCCGTGCTCTGTCTTGAAAGCTCCGTTGAACGCCGCGATGATCCTTGAGAGGATCTCGGAATCGCGCGGTATTCTCCCGGTGCCGGTTGATCCTGTCGTCGAGCGTGGATCCTCGTGGCCCGCCACCATGTGAAGATCCAGCTGCCGCATGTCCATGGCCAGCAGCTTCACTCTCACATAAGGCCGCCTGATATCGCTTCGCACAAAGGTCCGGTACACCACCGGCGGCGCTCCGGGCAATGTCCTGACGAACTCGGGAACCCCGGGCAGCCATGTTCCCTCGCCCTTCCTCAGTTTCTTGAAGACGGGTGGCTCGATGGGATCCGGCGGCCATTGTGCGGGCTTTGGTTCCTGTCCGATCTGTAGCCCCGGAGCCAGCTGGATCTGCTCCGAGTAAAGCACCTTGAACGGCGCCGCCTCCCCGTCCTCCTCCAGATCCTCATCGCCCTTGAGTTCGTACGCGAATCTTCGCATCCGGTCTCGAAGGGCGAAGAACCGCCCCTCCGCCCACTCGATGGGCCCCGGACCGATCCAGGATACAGCGCGAATGGTGTCCACCAGCCACAATATCGGTCTCTTGGGCAGGCGAACCTCCTTCACAACCTCCACGTCATCGTTTCTCGAAATGCCGGTCTCCGGATCGATGGTCGTCAGATGCTGCACACCTGTTCCGTCCGACAACTCCACGAGCAATGACTTGTGGTTGTTTTCCTCGAGGAACATGAGCTTCACGTCCTTCGGCGGTTTCTCGAAGCGCACATTCATGCGTCCGATCCCGGACAGTCTGCCGGTCCTCTGGAGGTCGGTCACCCTCGCCAGGGTGCGCTGTAACGTTGACCAATCGCTGCCGGGAAACCGCTGGCCTCTGAAGTCGAAGATAGTCAGGGAACGCACCTGATCCTGGACCTTCGTTCCCACGACCACATGATGTGCGGATGCGGCGATGATGTAGTCGTCGCCCGCGCAGGAGTTCGTGAGATTGCGAAGTGAACCTGCGAAGACCAGGTGCTCGCCGGGTCCCGTTCTCACTTGTGCCCGGTACATGTCACACCGCGAATCCGATCCGGACGAGGCCAGGAAAGCCACTTCATTGCTTCGGGTTGCAGTGCGAAGGCCAGCTTCGCGCTCGCCTTGTGTCCACACCAGCGTACCCGGCTTGACGGTCATGCCGAACGCCTTCCCGAGCTGGAGCTCGAGCGTTTTTTCGTGGGAGACAGGTCCGGCTCCCACCAGCGACGCAAGGACAGCGGTAAGCGCCACGGACAGGAAGGTCAAGACATGAGAACGATGAATCTTCATATGTCGTATTACTAACATTTGATTATCGAATATTATCAATAAAACTGATTATGTAACTTGACATCATATATGTGCAAAGGATACGAACAACTCAGTTGATAACACAGGAATGTCAGTCTGGACGGGAGTTGTTCCCGCCCTTTCGAACCAGGAGTTTTCAAAATGAAGAAATTATTCGTAGTCATCGTAGTTTCCATGTTCGGTTTTGCTTTCGGTTGCGGCGGCGAGATGCCGGCCGTTGAGACCCCCGAGGCCCCCGAAGTCGAGGCTCCCGAAGTCGAGGCTCCCGAAGCTGAGGCTCCCGAGGCAGAGGCTCCCGAGGCTCCCGCAGAGGACGCCCCCGCGGAAGCCCCCGCAGAGTAAGACTACTTTCGGTAGTTATCCGGAACTCGTTCTAAAACTTGCCTGATGCTCCGATGCCGATCCCGGTATCGATGACGAATGGTATCAATGTAATTGATTGGCCTCCGGGCCGGAGGTTCTCCGGTACGTTCTTTTCCTTCAGCGGTTCCCAGGTGATCTCCTCTCGCTTGAAATAAAAGAGGGAGTCCACTATGCCGGCGATCATCACCAATCCGAGGGTGACCAGGCTCACCCGGTTGGTTATCCGGTATCCCATCTCCATGCGTTCGTATTCCTCGCGCTTGTTCTCGGAAACGAACGGTTCTGTTGAGTGGTCCCTGAGGTTTTCATGCAAGACAAAGGTCGTTATCGCTGTGGCGGTCAACAGTAGTTCGCCGCTGAGATAGAGGGCGCCCTTCATCTTGTGACGATTCTGAAACTGGCCGGCGCCGAACGGGACGACCGCCACGAGCATCGAGTTCTCCTGCCTATTTCGACTCAGGTACACGTTTCGCCGGAGAGCCTCAAACTCAAGCCTTCTCTTTTCCTCCTGCGCCTTGAGCCGTTGCGCCTCTTCGTCCGCCCGCGCCTTTGTCAGAGCCGCCAGTCGCTCAGCGTGCCGGGCCTTGATCTCCGTAAAGAAATCAACGACGTCGATCGGAAAAACGAGCGGATCGAGTGAGAAGCCAGGCTCCAACGTCAGCAACTCGATAAAGTTCGCCTCGGCTTCTTCCCTGTTTTCGACGAACAGATAGCTAACACCCAGGAGCTTGTGGATCTCCTGAATCAGCCCCTTGTTCTTCGGATCGCTTTCGAGCAGCGCTTCGAACCGCACCACCGCAGCCTCGTATTCACCGGCATCGTATGCGTTCTTTGCGCCCGCGAAGTCCTCGAATTCGTCGGCTACAGACCACCTGGGCGCCAGGCCGACCGCGAGCGACAAGAGAAACATGATCACCGGCACGGTGTTTTTTCTTCGAACCACCACGTTCACCTGCCTTGAGAAGCTACGCTTTTACGGCGGGGCAGCGCTTCCCTCCTCGGGGAGATTCAGGGTTATATCCACTGTCTCTCCAGCGGCGATTGTAACCTGCTTGGTCTGAGTGCGGTAGCCCCCGGCGCTAACTACTATTTTCACCCTCTCAT
>JAUVAN010000165.1 GCA_030591725.1 Deltaproteobacteria bacterium | reverse complement strand
TTCGAGAAGATCGTCAAGGCGAACCCCGGTGACCTCCGCGCAAGGATCAGACTGGCGGATCTGGAACTGTACGGAGGAGATCCGGGCAAGCGCGTCAGGGGGCTCAAAAAGCTGCTCGCTGTCTGGGACAAGAGCGCAAAAAAACAACTCCTGACCGGCCGCAACGACGTGCGTGGGCCCGCGTACGTGGCCCTCGTCAAGTCCCTGCTCCAGCTCGACAAGAAGGACGAGGCAAAGCGCTTCGCAAAGAAAGGGTTGAAGCTCCTCAATTCCCTGGACAGAAAACTGGAGATGAACAGGCTCGCGGAAATTTGGCTGGAAGGCGTTGCCACCAGGTGATCAATGAAAGTACTCGTTCTCCATGTCGCCCGCCGTCAACTTCTTCCCGCGCTGAACCTTCTGTATCATCTCCCACATTCGCTTTTTTCGCTCGGCCTTGCTCCTGGGCGGCGGGGGGATATCCGATCGATTGGCCGTTAGTTTTTTACCGGAACCGTCGCCGGCATATTCGGGCAGAGAAGCGGGTGAACCAGGGGCAACACCTTCTTGCCCAAAACCCTCGCGCTCCTTTGATACATCGACCGACCCTCCCCCAAGGCTTCCATTGAAGATCCTGACGAAGAGGTGGATGTCATCATCCTTGCCGGCAGCGCGAACCCGCGCGTTCCTGATGAGCAACCCACCAACACCGTCGTCCTTTATCTCCCCGGGGATTTCGAGCTGGTTGACAATATAGCGCCTCAGCACCGTCTTTGAATGGGTTCCCTCGAACCGGTGAACATCTCCGGGTATCTTTATCGGCATCATCCCGCGAGGCATCTTGAGGCCGAAGACCGAGTGAGATCCGTCCGCAAGCACTTTGCCCGAGAGTTCGGGGTCGGCGGGTATCGTATCGCCCTCCCCTTTTTCTTCCACAGCATCTGTTCGGGGTTCCTCCATGGGAGCGACCTCCGATTTTTCAGATTCGCCTGACTGACATCCCGCGAAAGCGACGACGATCAGCGGAAGTATGGGCAATCCATCGATGACCTTCATCAATAGAACACCAGTGACCAGGAGTTGATCTGAACGGTGGTGAATCCGGCCCGTCTCGACTGAACCGGCATCGCCTCCGTGGTGAAATGCTGCAGAGTAGCTCCCGGAGGCATGGCTGCGATCTCGGTCTGGGTGGCCGCGCGCTGTGCGACCAGCTCGAAGGTGGTTTCCCCGCTGCACGAGGGACGTCGAACCATCTTGAGCCCGGACAGGAGCACGTTCTCGAAGTCTCTGAACGGCAGGTCAATTACGTCCATTATGCCGTCGAGCGGATCGCTCGTGTCCCAGGAGAGCCTGCCGAATTCTGTCACGCTGCTCCATGACGTGCCCGGACCGTTTTCCGGAGGTCCGAAATTGACGCCCCAGATTCTGGAGCCTCCCGATTCGCAGCCGTCCAGGGTTCCCGAATCGAGAATTGCCGGGATGTAAGTCACGAAGTAAGCCACATCCTCAAAGACCACCGGTCTGCCGAGCATCTTCTCACCCATGTTGAAGAAGACGCCCTGGATGGTGGGAGCCGAGGCTCCGTCGAACCAGGCGATGGTATCATTCATGTTCTGTGCCTGGGTGCGCAGATCGCCAACCGGGGTCATATTGATCATCTCTGCGTTGACAACATCTTCGCCTATCCACCAGTTGATCTCCGGCGGCTCGCGTTCGGTGTTCGCGGCGCCCCCGCCTACCTCCACAACGTAATTTATCCTTTCGGTCAACGAGAAGATCCTGTTGTGGTTCAGGGTCTCGATGGCGTCGAGCTGACCCGTGCCGAAGATGATGACGTTGTTTCGATCCCTGTCCTGCACGATGGTCGGCGCCCTGATTATCGGAATTCTCGGGAAGGGATATTCCGCGTCGTCGCACGGGAGACCTGTGCATGCGTCCACGCCCCAATCGTCATCGGTGGCGAACAGGTCCACCATGCCGGTGCACTCGTTGCTCGGATCGGTGTTCTTGGCGGCGCAGCAATCGTTGCTTCCCGGCGCATAGGTGCTGCCCGGATAGACGCAGTCCTTGTAGGGGTAGTGGTGCGTGATCAGGGTGTCGAAGTACATCTGCAGACACCAGTCAGTGTCGGGATCGTCGCCAGACATTCCTATCCTCCACAGGCGACCCCTGTCGTCTCCGATGAAGGCCTCGTCCGCCACCGTGGCGGAGCGGCTTCCTATGGGCACCGCCGGGGTTCCGATGAGCTGTGCCACCTCCGCATCGCCGCCACCGCAGATGTCGTCCTCATTACTAGGATCCAGGTAACGGACCAGCTTCCCGTCGGCCACTCGCACAATGTAGACGCCTGTGGAGGTCTCGGGCCCGCCGGTCTCGTCGTTCTTGTAACCACCCGGAAGGATCGCGACGGCTTCCTCGTGGAGCTTGTTCGTGCCGCTGCCTCCGGGGACCGGAGCGTCTATGAAGACGTACGCCAGGGCCGGTTTGCCAAGGGGGATACCCATCCCGAATGACGATCCGTCCATGAACACCGAGTAGTCATTGTTGCCGGCCTTGTCGACAAGAGGATCAGCGGTGCGCTCGGAGATCTCCCACCTGAACAGGGGCTTGTTCGAGGGGATGGTCACATCGAGGCAGTAGTATCCCACCGCGCCCTTTCCGAAACTGCCCAGGACCACGGAACGCCACTGATCCACCTCACCGGTCGTCGCAGTGGGATCACTCCAGAGTCTCACGTCTGCTGCGACAGGCGACCCGTCCACGCCGAAGAAGTGCTGGTAAATGCCATTATCATCCGACAACGGATCGACCATGTAATCGTCGATCAGGTGCGTCACGGGATTCTCGGTCAGGGTCCAGGAGATGGGGAACTGCTTCCCCACGGTGTTCAGGAGGGTGAAGGGAACGAATCCCCATGCCTCCACGTCACCGTCGTCTCCCAACACCTTGAACGAGTGGAGCACGCTGTCGCCGGTGCCCACATAGAGGTAAGGAGGACGGTTCATCCGCATGACCGTGTTACCCTTGTCGTCCGTGTACTCCTGCGACCGGTAGTCGTTGTACGATGCGAACGGCAGGCGTTCTGTAGCCGGTCCGAGGATGGCCGGAGTGGAATTGTAGATGTCTGCCAGGGGGTGCTCGTCCCTGGCGCTCCCGACATCTCCGTGGAGGTGTGTCTTCACCTGGCTCACAATGTCGGTCTTGCCATCGCAGAGGAGATCCGGCCCCCCCACATCGCAGTCGCCCAGAGCGCTTACCGCGATTAGAGCGTCGGAGCCGTATTTTACGACGTTGTCATTGTAGGCGACCCCGTCCAGACCGACTTTATTGATGGTCCAGATGTCGCGGGTGTTCTGGTTCTTGAGAAATTCGTGAAATTCCCCGAGGGTATCGTCCACGGGATCACCGCCGGTACCGTCCTGGACGCATGAATAACCCTGACGGTAGAGATAGCCTCTCCATGGCTTGCCACCCACTATCTCGAAACCGGAGTTGAACTCGTACTGGGCAACGCCGTCGTTATTCACGATCTCTCCCGAACCGAGGTCGCCGACCTGATCGGTGGTGACGACCTCCGTGCGTGTGGCGGTGGTCGCGGTGATCTTGCTGAGGATGAGATCGAGAATAGCCGAAAGCTCTCCGGCGCTGTTAACGAATATGGCCCCGTTATCATTCCATGGCGACAGGTCGCCGGTCTCTCCTCCACAGTTGTCCTCGTCATCACAGAAGGTCAGGTCTGTGCTTCGCCAGGGCGCCTCCAGGTAGTTGGTATCGTAATCCATCGGCCATCCCGTCAGGGCCAGCTGATTGAGAAACTGCCTCGGAGTGAGAAATGCGTCTTCCGTGCTCGCGCCGTCGTTGTACTCTCCGGCCAGGCATTCGGTCTCGGTGGCAGGCATGCCCACCTGAACGCATTTTGAATCCGGTGCGTTGCACTCGTAGGGCTCACCCGGATCGCATACGGAATTCCAGTTGAGGTCGACGCAGTCCCATGTGTGGGTCCCCGCGCAATCCACATCGCCCCTGTCCCCGGCGTTGAAGCCGATGACCACCATCAGGATGGGATCGACTCCCGAATCAGTGAAGTCAATGAGATCGTGAATCTCCTGGACCTCCCGCAGAGACGAGTTCCACGGGCACGAATAGGGATCGCTGGAGGGCGTTCCGTCCGGGGCCGCAGGCGGGTTGGCATCGCAGTACGCCTGGGGAAACTCGAAGTCGGGGGTGGGTTGCCCGTCGCTGATGAAGATGACCACCTTGGGACGGCAATTGAAGTAGATGTCCGAACCCACCGAAGTGGAGGCCGGCTGCATGGCCGCCTCGTTGTGGAAGAAATACCCCACATCGTCGAGGAGCGCTGCCATCGGGGAACAATAAAGAGGCTCCGCAGTGTTGAGCACCTCTCTGATACTGCGGTTGCTGGCTTCCAGATCGTCGCTTATGTGCACCATCGGTCCCACGGCGTTCACGTTCGCCGCGCGTGCGCCGGCGTTCCATGTGCAGGCTTTACCTTCCACCGAGGCGCCGGTGTACCACTGCTTGCAGTCCCATCTGCGGCTCTCGCCATAGTTCCAGAGCCCGTCGTGCTCCTCGGTCAGCGGGGGATCCGTGGAAAGAGAGGCGGGGGCGGGCTTGTTGTCGTAAGTCATGATGCCGAAGCGCGCCAGGGTTCTGTAGCGCTCGAGGATACCGTTGGTGGGCCGGCTGGCAGCCTTGTCGTGATAGTTGTAGCAGAGTTCCGGCGCAGTGCCGGTGGCGGAGAAATAGTTTGGCTCCGAGTTGACGATGAGCTTGCAAACGTGTCCCGTCGACATGATGGTGTAGTCGACGCCGATGGTCGGGCCCACGCACTGTCCGTAGGTTTCATTCCAGTTGGCGTCGGAGCATGGCACGGCCCGGTAGTGGCTGTGGGCAACGCTTCTGTATTCGTCGATGTACTTGTTCACGTCTTCGGATTCGATTGTGGTCGCCTGGATCGCGGGCCTGATCTCCGGATTTTCGAGGAAGCAGTGGAACTGGTCGGACGGGATTTCACCGAGCATGACGTCCTGGATCTGTTGCCACGAGGTTCTCCTGGCTTCTCCCGCCGTCGGATCGTTTGCAGCGGCGCACTCCAGCTGGGACTCCAGCCACGATTGGCTTGCGCTTTCCGGATGGTCCACCAGCCAGTCCATGCTCCCCGAGGAATCGATGACCAGAAGGACATTTGGGTTTACGAGCTTTCCCGAGATCTGGGCGGCGGCGGCGCTCCCGAAAAGGAAGACGATCGCTGCGGCCCCGAGGGACAATCTCAATGCCATGTTCTTTTTTCCCATTACCGTGGTCCTTCTTTTATTGTCCGAAGACCCCAATGGGGCCTACAGTCATTATCCCGCGTGCCTGCGCACGTCCCTGGGCGTAATTGAAACCGTCCGGAACAGCAGCGGGGTCTCCTGTTTCGTACCCCCCCTGTCCGTATATTGAAGTTGCGTCCACCGTGAAGATGTACCAGCCGTAGTTCTGCTCGTCGGAGCAGGAGTATCCGGGTGGGCACGGGCCGACCTTGGGGGAGGTCTGTTTGATGGTGGTCCTCGCCCACACTCCCATCATGTTGTCGAAATCGGTGTCACCCGAGATTGGATATGAGAGCTGGTGCACACATGCGAGCACTGTGCCCACATGGTCGGCGCAATATCCTCCCAGAACCGTTGGGAAAAGAATAGGATGGATGCCGTCATCGCGCTTTCCCGCCTCCTCGTTGATGGGGATTCCGTATTCGACATCCAGGCCTGTGGCGGCGGGGATGAGATTATAGTCGGCGCTGGAGAATGCCGCCCGATAGAAATCGGATGAGAGCTTGATGTCGGTGGCGGCCATCGCCAGGGCGCTCTCGGCCAGAGAGGCGGCCTGCATGTTGTCGAAGTACGCGCCGGTGGAGCGCAGCTCCTGCCTGGTGTGGCGCATGGCGAGCAGGCCAAGTCCGGTGAACATGATGATAAGGAGCATCACCACAAAAAGGATGGCCCCTTCTTGCCCAGACATGTTGCCGGCGTTGCGCTTTTTCGAACCGTTCTTCATTCTCTTTAAAACCCCTGCCCTTCTAATTCAAAACTGGAACCTGCGAGACCAGCGCCATCTTGGACGCCAGGTTCGGCATGTTCACCTCGGTAACCAGAGTGCGCAGCTTGTATGCGCCCACGTCACCCGCGGGAGGCGGCCACACGTTGTATTTTGCGATAAACCCCAGAGCGGCCCAGTCACCCGTTGGATCCGCCGAACCCGGCTCGATGATCTTCATGGACTGATCTGTCTTCTCCGTGCGAACGCCAATCCTGATGATCGCGGAGCGCACGTGTTCCGGTCCCAGCGCGTTGGTCACCGGAGCGCAGCCGAGCCAGTTTATCTGCACGCCCGCCGAATTGGGATCCGCCATGCCGATCACCGAGAACTCCTTGTCCGGGGCGAACGGCATATCCGCCGACGTGAGACCTATCAGATTGTGCGACACTGGTTTGGGCGCCTCCAGGGGGTTCGCCGGAGTGTTTCGGTAGACCGGACGGAACCAGACCTCGAACTCCTCCACGTAATCGGCGATGATCCTGGCGCTGGCGAGATCGAGCATTGCATCGGAGATGTCTCCCTCGACACAATTGGCGGCGAGTCCCTGGGCGGCAGAGTAGTCCATGAAGTAGCGCATGAGGACGTTGCGTGTTGAGCCCCCCGGCTCGACGGCCGACTCCACCCGGTACAGCACTGCCTGATTGGCAGCCACGTTGATCACCTGTCCGTTGGTGAAGGCGCCGGGACCGTTCACGAATAGTTCACCGGCCTGGAGAGTGACGGTGCAGTCGCAGTTCTCATCGACGCCGGGGCCGGCGCAGCTGGTGGAGTTGACGCTGGCCACCATGGAGTCGAGATTCTGGCCGGTGGTGGTGAAGAGATGCGCGAACGCATAGTTGGAATTGAACTGGTCAACGCATTCCTCCAGGGTGGCCATGGGCTGGCTGAAAGTCAGGGTGTTGCCCTGCAGTATGGCCTGGTAGATCTTTGCGCTGAAGAAGTTGCCCACCAGGATGACCGCGTCGGTAATAGTTGGATCGTCCCTGTTGAGATGAACCACCGCCATGCGGTTGTACGCTTGCTGAAAATTTACCCCGTTGGTGGAGATGATGGAGTCTGGATCCATCGACGGGTTGGGAGAGGCCAGCATTCCGGCTCTCTGAAAATCGGTGATTAGCGTCTCGAGGCCCACCCTGGCGCGCTGTATGGCCTCTGTCTCCATCTGCTGCTTGGTGGTCTCCTGGGCCATGCCCCGCGTCACGATGTAGAGCGGAGTGACGATGATCGCCCCCATGAGGAGAGCCATCATCATCTCCATGAGCGTGAACCCGTGCTGGGAAATTCTATTTTTTCTATTGGGGCGCATATTTGCTCGTGTACTCCCTGCTTACGATCTTGCTCAACTCCACCGTCTCCCAGTCGGTTACATCAGTGCCCGCAGCCGTGTCGTCGAGTCGCCCGGCGCAATCGGTCCAGGCGTCGCCGCTCGCGTATCCCGACGCCATGTACTGCTTCCAGCGCGGCCACGTAACCCTCACCCTCGCCTGGTAGAGGCCGAGCACCGGGTTTGCAGAGCCGGGAGGAATGAATCGTTGCACCGTGTACATCACGCAGTAGGGTGCGCTGTCCACGCCCCCTGTGTACACGCCCTGCCCGCTGTGTCCCATGTAGGCGTCGAGCCTGGCGTCGTTGTCCACGGCGGCTCCCGAACCGTCGGGCAGCAGTCTCCAGTCCCCACCGGTCAGATCCGCATTGGCCAGGTACGGGTAGTACTCGACGTCGTCGAACGGATCATCGAGCAAATCGAGGGTGAGCGAGGCCGTCTCGTTTTGAATGGCGCTCATGACGAACCTCGCCACGTTGACCGCCGCCGTGTGCTCCCTGCCCTTGTTGGTCCCTGCAATCGATGCGCGCTGCAACGCCACGAGCCCCATGAGAGCAACCATGAAGACCATCAGGGCGATCATGACCTCGATGATGGTGAATCCCCGGTTATTGCGAGCTTTTCTCATTCTCCACCAACCCTGCTGTAAGGCGTTCCGCCGTAAGGAATGTAAACTGCCCTTGTGACATCCAGCACGGCGGGATCCGCGCAATCGGTGAATGCTCCGGTGGGGTCCCCCTTGTCAGAATCGAAGCGGTTGAATCTGATCCTTGCGCCGTTGAACGTGATATTTCCCGCATTGTTGATGACGCACGAGCGAACCCACTGGTTCTTTGGCACAAAGCTGTCGCCACCCGTGTAATCACACTCCGCCACATCGTTGTCGCCGTTCCGAAGCCAGAGATCCCCGTCTCCCGAGTAGCACAGGGCGAAGGAATCGCCCGGGGAAACCGTTGTCGCGGCCGCTTCGCAGGCGGTGTCGGCGCTGTTGAGATGCGCAACTTCTACGCCGCACATGAAGGCCCCGTTGTTGTCGCCGTAGGTATCCGGGTCGCGAAGGTTGAAGGGCACCTGGACGAGAGGAGTGGCATTTTTTTGTCCCAGATTGAAGGTGCAGCGCTGCTCTATGTCGGACCAGCAACGAGACCCCGACAACCGGTTGACCCACATGTCGTCGCCCTTGAACTCGAGCACTGCGGCCCGTCTGGTTTGCATCGCCAGATTCCTGGTCTGGGATGCGGCCTGCTCCACCAT
>JAUVAN010000095.1 GCA_030591725.1 Deltaproteobacteria bacterium | reverse complement strand
TGACAGTAGCAATAGGAGCGGACACGGCGAACGGGCAACTGGCGCCGGATTCGAGTTATCAGAAGCCGTTTTTCAACAGGTACACCGCGATATATCTTGACCTGCGACTCGACTTCGCCGGTCTCACCTCGCAACTAACCTCAAGTGAGGAGTAAGGAAAAGGAAATGGGAGTTAACATGAAAAATGCAACCAGGAGCGGGCTTCTTCTTCTGATCGCGGCCGTATTGTTCGGCGCGTGCGCGGAGGAACGGGATCCCATCGATCGGGTACAGCCGTACGCGCTGCCCAAGACGTTCTTCATCGGCGAGGACTTCAATAGCGCCGAAGACGATCCCGAATTCTGGAGCCAGAACTCCATGGTCGACGTGGGCTACGGAGCGGCGCAGAGTGGGTTGTTCACGTCCACATACGCGCAACCAATGTCGCGCCTCAAGTGGCAGATCACCGAGGACCTGCTCATAGCTCGCGCGTCGTACGAGCGCATCAATTACTCCGACGGCAAGGGCTACGTGACCGGCTTCGAGACCCAGGACGGTGTGATTGTAGCCGTGTTCCCCATCGTGAGCCATTTCGACATCGTGAACAGCTACAACCCCACAACGGGCGAGAAGCTGAACGTGATCGAGGAAAACACTTACGACCGCCCATGGTACGAGCGTGAGTATGTTCGCGTGGACTGGTCCAAGAACATGAACACTGACTCCTACGATTTTGACACTCTTTCATTGATAGGTGTGTACGGCGGCCTCATTTATGAGCCGCTGTCTTATTATGTAGAGGATCCAAACGACGAGGACGCACCGTACTTCGATCTGGAGGGCGGCTACTTCGACGTGACCACCAAGGCGTTTGCCAAGCCCGGCCTGATCGACCTGAGCCATCTGGGTTGGGGCATCGACTCCTTCCCGTCCTGTTACCTGGACGCTGATTTCTTCGGCGGCACGGCGCCTACAGGCACATGCAACCCGGTAGAGCTGACCCTCCGTCACTCCTTCCGCCGCGTTGTTGACGATGACTTCCAGCCCCTCGAGTGGGACGGATGGCGTTTCCAGGCGTTCGGCGGGTTCGCCTGGACCGAGCGCATGGGCTACGCGCGCAACTACGGCATGACTGACGCGCTTCATCACAGGTTCCTGTCCCGGTTCCAGATCTGGGAACGTGCCCACTACTACGACAACGAGTGGAACGACGGTGCCTGGGCCAAGGCCGAGGACAACCTGATGGAAGGGCCCGTGGAGTGTTACATTCCCAGCAAGACGGACATCGGAGTAGACCCCAACAGGGACGAGGACGGCAACGGCACTGCCGACGAGTGCGAGGCCGTCACCGCAGAGACCGGTTTTGAGGGCTCCCAGTGCGACAAATTCACCCAGAAGTGCACGTTGCCCTTCCGCGCCAGGACACCTCTGAAGATGGCCTGGTATTACACCAATAAAAGCGATCAGATGTATTTCGAATCGACCAACGGCGCTGTGCACCAGTGGGACGTGGGCCTGAGAACGGCCATCCGGGCAGCCCAGTACTCCGAGTGTATGATTTCGGCCGATGGTGGAGACAAAGAAAATTGCGTGCGGGACTGGCCCATCTACTTTGGTCAGCAGGACGACAACGACGACGCTTTTGCTCTGGCCATGGAAATGGACGACTGCCGCAACCACTACTCTCCCGCGTACGAAACAACTTGTGTGAGAGATACTCCCGAGGCAGAGGCGGAGTGTTGTGCCCAGATTGTCGAGGACATCGGTACCGCGCGGTCGGTTACCGATGGGGTCAAGAGCATCGCCAAGATGGATGAGGCCATCGTCATATGCCACAGCCCGGTAGAGGCCAACGATGCTGCGATATGCGCTCCATCGGATCAGCGGCTGCCCCCGGACACTACTGCGGAAATGTGTGCCACGGCCCGAGAGGAAGGCAACGCTGATCTTCTGGAGACGTGCCTGGCGGCGCGCAACGTGAGGCGCGGCGATCTTCGCTACCACCTGCTCAATGTGATCAAGGAGCCGGCCACGCCGTCTCCGTGGGGAATCATGACGAGCGCGGTCGACCCGGTCAACGGGCAAACCATCCAGTCCTGCGCCAACGTGTGGTCATGGGTCAACGGCTACTGGGCCCAGCGCCTTGTGGACTACATGCGTTTCGCAGCGGGTGAGCTGTCCGTCGAGGAGGTCACAGAGGCCGAGAACATCAAGGACTGGTCCACGGCGGCCGAGTCTGCGGGCCGGGGTGGCGTTGGTCAGACGATCACCAAGGGCGAGTTCAACAGTCGTATTGACTCCTTCCTCGGAAGGGAAACCAAAGAAGCGCAGTATTCCCACATGTTGGAGGGGCAGGCTGCGGACGATTCATCGGAGCAGATGGCTCTTCCGAAGCCGGTTACGGAGCTGGGCAGCAATACGATCAAGGAGTTGAGAGATGTCAAGCAGGCGTTCACCGGCGTGATGGCCGATTCGGAGCTGGCCTCCACAACGAATTCCCTCTACACGGCGCGCATGAACAAGGTACGTGGAACGGAAATCGAAGCCCAGCTCATGAACAAGCAGATGCAGCAGCTTTACGGTGTGGAGAACATGTACATGTCGACCGGCCTCATGGACATGGTCTCTCCCCTTCGCGGTGGCAACATCGGCGTGCGGCGCGACATGGAGCGCCTGAAGCAGGCCGCCCTGGCAAGTCGAGGCATGTGCGAACTGGAGGCGTCTGCGGCTCCGGTGGCAATCAATGGCCTGGCCAAGGTCATGGAGACCAAGTTCGGTCCCTTCAGCGCAGAGGACACCAAGCAGGTGCAGCGTGATCGCGCCGACAGGATGATCGACTACATCGCCCGCAAGGCGCATACATGCGTCATCGTTCACGAGCTGGGGCACGCCATGGCGCACCGTCACAACTTCGTGAGTTCTTCCGACTCCATGTACTACCGGCCGCAATACTGGCAGCTTCGTACAAAGGACGGCGCAGTGCAGGCCACCGCGAAGCTCGGCGAAATGACCGATCCCACCGGTAACTCCTCTCTGGGACCGCGTTACTTCGACCCGATGACCCAGGCCGAGGAGGACAACCTCATATGGATGTGGTCCCAATCATCGGTCATGGATTACGCCGGCGAGGCCACGCAGGACTTCCTGACCCTCGGTGCGTGGGACATGGCTGCCCTTCGCATGTTCTACGGCGACACGGCGCCCGTGTATCCGTTGTCCTATGCCAACCCGGGCGGGGACATGGGATGGAGTATCGACGATCCTCGCTCCAGGGCCATCGGCCTCATGAAGCACATGGACAACTTCGGCGGGATCATCGGGTTCCAGTACGAGCACGGCACCCGCGACCTTCATTATTCGCAGTTGAATACGTATTTCGAACTCATCAAGGACTGCGTGACGGTCGATGCCAGTGCAGAGACCAGCCCATACAAACAGGGGCGTTACAGCGAGGAAGAAGACGGCATCTGGCATCCGGTCCTCGACGCCTACATAGTTTCGCCCAATGGCGACGGTGTTTACACACGTTGTCGTCAGCCCGAGGTTGATTACGTGCCCTGGAGGACCCTGCGGCCGCCAATTGGCAACGAGGGTCCCGGAGGGTACATCAGGGCGACGAACGACGACGGCACCATTGGCGCCATGATCGACCAGCAGGGTCGAATGCGTGTGCCTTACGGCTTCGCCACGGATCGCTGGGCCGACATCGGCAACGCGGCGGTCTATCGTCACGACAACGGCGCGGACACCTACGAGATCTTCAACTGGATCATGACTCAGCAGGAGTTGTTCCAGGTCTTCGACACCTACCGCCGGGGCAGGATGACTTTCTCGGTGAGCGGCACCTCCGGTCGTATCAACGGGCGCTACAACGGCAAGATCCGCGACGGCGCCAAGGGCCTTGCCCTGCAACGGAATTACATGAAGGCGCGGGCCGCCGATTGGGGTGTCGCTGCCAATGTCTTGTGGGACTACTACGCAGAAGCCTACTGGTCGGACAGCATCATCGCATCCACCATGGTTTTCGATCACTTCATCAGGCTTGCTCAGCGGCCCGAGGCTGGTGATCACTTCTTGCCCGCCGGCAGAGACACGCTCTACTCCCTGGAGGATTCCGCGTGGTCGGGCAACACCATGATCGCTTCGTCAATAACCATTCCCAACGGCGCCTACGGCACCGACGGCGCGTTCGGAACCTTCTCACCGGGCGGAAAACTCGTCGAGAACAGGCTCGACTCGGATCAGGGCGAGTATTCGGCGAACTACACACTCAATGCGGGCTCTTACTACGACAAGATCTGGACCTCACAGATGATGACCGAATCGGCGGACCATTTCATTTCCGATTCACGTGGCGACTTCGTCGATGCCCGTTATCGCGCGACTTCACTGGCCGACCTGCTCCCGGACGGGTACCGCAGGTGGCTCGCCAACAGCCTCACCAACGACGAGTTCCTCAAGGGAGCGAGGGTGGAAACATACGATTCCGGCATCCCCGGCGTCCCCGGCACCCCCATAACCGTCCCTGACGAAGACAACCCGGAAAATAAGTATCCCGCGGGCAGTATCGGCACCACCCAGTGGTGGTCAACCCCGCCGAAGGCATGTTTCCCGGTGGAAGGAACTACTATCTGCTCCGCTTATGGTGTGGACGGATGGGAAACCAGCGACCCGTGGAACCTCAACAAGGCGCCGGAATTTGTCGTGCCGCTGGAGTCTCAGCTGGGCTGGGAGGTTCAGAAGTTCCTCATCACCTGGACATACATCTACCTGCCCGAGAACGACCATCACTGGTGGCGGGATATGATGAGAATGAGCGATGGGTCGGAGTACTCTTCGGATATCGACCCCGATCCGTACCTGTTCTTCTTCAACCCGAGCGGCAGGTTCTATGCCGCCAAGAAGTTCGGCACCGAGGAACTCTTCGGCAAGACCGTCGAAAAGGGTATCTCGGCGCGCGTGGTCGAATACGCCAACTCGTTGTTGATGCAGGCCTACGAGACTCAACTCGTGGATCTCGATGGTGACGGCGATGATGACGCCTACCAGGCGGTCTTCAGCAGTGATAGCACCCCGATAGTGCTCTACGATCCCACCATGGAGGATGTCTTTGGTAATCCCATCGAGGGCATGAACTGCGACGCCACCGACAACTCCGGCTGCACTTGCGAGATGAACGCCGCGTGCATAGAGCTCGAGAATTACATCTCGATGCTCGACTGGATGGCGGCCTGGTCCGGCGTTGCCGATTACGCCACCGACGGCTGGGACTCCATGACCGGCATCTACGGCTGATACCCAACTCCTCTCCAACCTCTCCAACTAACAACCCCATCCCGGCCTTCCCCTGTAAAAGGGGAAGGGGAAGCTGATGGAAACCCGCGTTTACCCCTGAAATCTGATCTTACCCATGGAAAAAAATGGGTTCCTGTGATGAAGTACGCCCAACGTATTTTGAGGAGGCGAACGAGTCATGACCGACCAGCGACGCGAGGGATACGAACTGAAACATCAGGTCAGAATAGTGACCGCCACCAGCCTTTTCGATGGGCACGACGCGGCCATCAACATCATGCGCCGGATGATCCAGCTCGGCGGCGCCGAGGTCATTCATCTCGGGCACAATCGCTCGGTGGCGCAGATAGTGGAGGCGGCGGTCGAGGAGGACGTGCAGGCGGTTGCCATATCTTCCTACCAGGGGGGACACAACGAGTTCTTCAAGTACATGCGCGACAAGCTCGTGGAGCTGGGCTGCGGTCATATTCGCATCTTCGGCGGCGGCGGCGGGGTTATCAGGCCGGCGGAGATAGAAGATCTCGAGGAGTACGGAATCGAGCGGATCTACGATCCGGAGCACGGACGAAAGATGGGGTTGACGGGTATAATCGGCGATCTCCTAGAGCGCAGCGATTTTCATACGATCAACGTGCCCGGTGGTGACGACGATTCCAATAGAGGTGTGGAGGTTCCGGATCCTGCGAAGGTGACGGTGGACGATCCGGCCGGCGTGGCGAGGCTCATTACCATGGCGGAGATGGGTGAGGGCGCATGGGAGCAAGTGTCCGGGGTTGTCAAGGAGCGCGCCTCGGGGAGCAGAGCCCCGGTGGTCGGCATCACAGGAACGGGCGGCAGCGGCAAGAGCTCACTCCTCGACGAGATTGTCAGACGCTTTGTGCACGATAACCCCGGCAAGACCGTGGCGTTGCTCACTGCGGATCCCTCCAAACGGCGGACGGGGGGGGCATTGCTCGGGGATCGAATTCGCATGAACGCCATTGACGGACCGGGTGTGTACATGCGCTCCCTGGCAACGCGCGGATCCAAAACGGAACTGCCGGTGATAATTCGTGACGCCATCGATGTGGTAAAGGCAGCGGGTTTCGACATTGTCTTCATCGAGACGTCAGGGATCGGGCAGGGGGACACCGAGGTGATCGACGTGTCCGATATGTCCATGTACGTGATGACCTCCGATTTCGGCGCGCCCACGCAACTCGAGAAGATCGATATGATTGATTATGCCGATCTGATCGTCATCAATAAATTCGAGCGCAAGGGCTCGCAGGACGCCCTGCGGGATGTGCGCCGCCAACTTCGGCGCGCGAAAAATCTCTTTGACACCCCCCTGGAGGAGCTGCCGGTCTACGGAACCATCGCCTCCAAGTTCAACGACGAGGGCGTGAACGGGCTCTACGCCGGGATGGTGGAGATCCTCAGGGAGAAGTTGAACAGCGATTTCGAGTGCAACATTCCACCCGATCGGATCGTCCGTGACTCGAGCACAACTTCGATCATTCCCATCGACAGGATCCAGTATCTCGGCGAGATCGCCGGCACCGTGCGTTCGTACAAAAAGGCAGCCAGGGACAAGGCCCTCATCGCGCGGAAGATTCAACACCTTCGGACCGCAGGCGAGGAACTCGAGAACGCTGTGGGTGTTGACGAGAGGATAGGAGATTTGACAGAGGAGCTCGGCGAGGGTCCTCAAAAACTCCTTGCGCGGTGGGAGGAGCTTCGCGCTCGTTACGAGGGCGACACTTTTACATACAAGGTGCGCGACAAGGAGTTCACCGTCGATCTGACCTCCGAGACCCTGTCCGGTGTCAAGATCCCGAAGGTCGTGGTTCCCGACCTGAAGGACGAGGGAGACAGGCTTGAGTACCTGATGCTGGAAAACGTTCCGGGCACTTTCCCCTATACTTGCGGAGTGTTCCCCTTCAAGCGGTCCGGAGAGGATCCCAAACGGCAGTTCGCGGGGGAGGGCGGCCCGGTCAAGACCAATACGCGGTTTCACTATCTCTGCAGGGACGACGCCGCCAAACGGCTATCCACAGCTTTCGATTCGGTCACCCTGTACGGTCGGGATCCTGACATACGCCCGGATATCTACGGGAAAGTGGGCGACTCGGGAGTCTCGATCTGTTCCCTTGACGACATAAAAAAACTGTACGCTGGCTTCGACCTTTGCGCGCCGGCGACCTCGGTTTCCATGACGGTCAACGGCCCAGCGCCAATGATGCTCGCATTCTTCCTGAACGCCGCCATCGACGGGCAGGTGAAGAAGTTCACCGCAAAGAACGATAGATCTCCATCCGGCAAGGAGCTGGCCGAAATCCGCAAGGACACACTGTGCACAGTGAGGGGAACTGTTCAGGCGGACATTCTCAAGGAAGATCAGGCGCAGAACACCTGCATCTTCTCCACCGATTTCGCGCTCAAGATGATGGGAGACATCCAGGAGTTCTTCATCGAGAACAACGTTCGTAACTTCTACTCTGTCTCCATCTCCGGCTATCACATCGCGGAGGCCGGCGCGAACCCGATCACGCAGACGGCGTTGACCCTCGCCAACGGTTTCACCTACGTGGAGTACTACCTGTCCCGTGGGCTTCCCATCGACTCTTTCGCGCCAAATCTCTCCTACTTCTTTTCCAACGGGATGGATGCCGAGTATGCCGTGATCGGAAGAGTGGCACGGCGTATCTGGTCGGTGGCGATGCGCGAGATGTACGGGGCGGACGCTCGCAGCCAGAAGCTCAAGTATCACATTCAGACATCGGGCCGCTCACTCCACGCTCAGGACATGCAGTTTAACGATATTCGAACCACGCTCCAGGCGTTGCTGGCGTTCTACGACAACTGCAACTCTCTGCACACAAACTCCTATGACGAGGCGATAACAACTCCCACCGAGGAGTCGGTGCGACGGGCCATGGCCATTCAGATGATCACGCTGAAGGAGTTCGGCCTCTCCAGGAACGAGCACCCACAGCAGGGGTCGTACATCATCCAGGAGCTCACCGAACTGGTGGAGGAGGCTATCCTGGCCGAGTTCGAGCGCATCTCGCAGCGCGGCGGCGTGCTCGGCGCGATGGAGACCCAATATCAACGCAACAAGATCCAGGACGAGTCGATGCTGTACGAGCACATGAAGCACACCGGCGAGCTGCCGATCATCGGCGTCAATACGTATTTGAACGAGAACGCGGAGGAGATGATTCCAAAAGATATCGAGCTGCGCCGCGCGACGCCCGAGGAGAAGGCCGAGCAGATCGATAACTGTCACGCTCTTCAAGAGCGCAACAGCGCCAAGATCGAGGAGACCCTCGGCAAGCTCAGGAAGGTTGCCCTGGAGGGCGGGAACATCTTCGTCCAGATGATGGAGACCGCGAGGTATGCTTCTCTGGGGCAGATCTCCGAGGCGCTGTACGACGTGGGTGGGCAGTATCGGCGAAACATGTAGCCAGGGTTCGTTCGCTTCGTTTTTCTTTGTTGATAAATTCGAGTACAATTTAACAATGAACATTTTTAGAACCGTATCCCCAATCTTCTTATTCTGCCTGATATCGGTGTTGTGGCTGACGACTGGATGTGCAACGACAGAAATTGCCAGTAGTAATCCGGCAAGCGATTCGGACACAGATTCCGATTCCGATTCGGACACGGATTCCGACACGGACACCGACTCGGACACCGACTCGGACACCGACTCGGATACCGACAGCGACACGGATTCCGATTCAGACACGGATACCGACACCACTCCCGATTGTGTCGACGGTGGTTGCTGCGACACCGACGCTCAGGAGTTTGAACCCGACACTTTTCAGTGCGGGAGCACGGCAGTCGCCTCCGAATACGAATGCGTATCGACCGCTTGCGCCGGAGATTCCCGGGAACGACACCAGCATCAGTACTGCACCGGCGCGAGTTCATCGTGCGACATGACCAATCTGATGTGGGAAGTCTGGATTGTTACCGACTGTACCACGGACCAGTTATGCGAGACCGACGGCTCGACCTATTCCCAGTGCACGGATTGTCCCGGTGGTTGTAGCGGCGGTAGTTGCCTGTCGACCCAGGAAACAGTCAATTTTCCGGCGGCGGGGGACTACTTCAGCACAACCTACATGTACCAGGCGGGGGACTACGTGGAAGGATCGAGGACGACGAGCCTGGTGTCCGTCACGGAAGCCGACATTCACCTGGTCATTTCGTACAACTCACTCACTTGCGATACACAGGACGTCAATTTCATTGTCAACGGGACGACGGTGGGCAGCTTCTCGATCGCCGGAGGTCAGTACACAATCGATCAGAACTACAGCTTTGGTTCCATCAGCGGACCGGGCTACACGCTGCGATACCAGACCATAAGCACCGTTGCCGGCGGATGCGGTTCGGCAACGTATTCCAGCACGGGATCAACAGTTACCTTTACAGGATCTTGAAGAAAACAAGGGGAGGAACACCATGCGATTTCAAAAGATGTGTCTGATTGTCGGATTTGTGGCCACGCTGGTTTTTTGCGCATGTGGCGACGAATGTGGGCCCGATCCCACGGACTGGAGCGATTGGACAGGGGGGTGCGAGGACGACGATTTCGGAGATCTGGAAACCGGAACCACATGGCAGTGGCAGATCACGAAAGACATCGACACCAGTGTGGATGTGGAAATGTACGACGTGGATCTGTTCGAGGTTTCCCAGGATGTAATAGACGAACTCCATGATGATGGGCGTATTGTGATCTGCTATTTCTCCGCCGGCACATGGGAGGAGTGGAGAGACGACGCGGACGACTTTCCCGCGCAGGCCCTCGGCAAAACCATGGAGGAGTGGGACGACGAGAAGTGGGTGGATATCCGCTCAACCGAGATCAGGGACATAATGGAGGCGCGGCTCGATGTGGCGGTGTCAAAAGGCTGCGACGGTGTTGAGCCGGACAACATGGACGGCTATCTTTGTAATAATCACTCCGGGTTCGATTTCGACGGGTTCGATCAACTCGACTTCAATCAGTTCATTGCGGAGCAAGCCCACGATCGCGACCTGTCCGTCGGACTCAAGAACGACGTGGACCAGCTAGCGGAACTCGAGCCCTGTTTCGACTGGGCGCTAAACGAGGAGTGCTTTGCCTACGACGAATGCGATAAATACGAGCCGTTCGTCAGCGCGGGCAAGGCGGTCTTTAGCGTGGAGTACGTGAAAGACAAGGCCAAGGGTGAAGATCTGGCTGCCGAGGTTTGCGGCGATCCCTCGATTGAGGGCTTCTCCACCCTGATCAAGCACTGGGATCTGGACGAGTGGGTGATATCCTGCGATTGAACGGTCTGTGAAGGTCGACTGCCATACACATCTGATGGGCATCTCCCCCGCAAGCGGAGGGTACGCATCTTTACGGATGCGAAGATCCATCTCGTTCAAGTTCCTGAGAAGAAAAATGGGCCTGCATCTCGTCTCGGATCCGGCGAAGCAGGATAGGTTGTACGCCGGGAGGTTGGCGGCGTTGGTGGAGGAATCCGAGCTGGATCGGGTGGTACTGCTGGCGTTTGACGAGATCTACGATACCGATGGCAAAGTCAACCGTGATCGCACGTACCTACACGTGCCCAACGATTACGTGCGCAAGGTCTGCGACGACCGACCGGATGTCTTTGCTTTCGGTGCATCCGTGCACCCATCGAGGAACGACGCTCTCGACGAACTGGAGCGTGTCGCTTCGCTGGGCGCCTGCCTCGTGAAGTTGTTGCCAAACTCCCACAACTTCGATCCTGCGGATCCCCGGTTTGTGAAATACTGGCGCAAACTCGTCGAGCTGGATCTTCCGTTGCTCATTCATTGTGGCTTCGAGCACACCATTTCGCCGATCGACCAAGAGCTGGGCTATCCTGTTCGTGTCCGGCCGGTGCTGGAGGAGGGTGTCAAGGTTATCGTCGCTCACGCAGGATCATCGGGAAAGTTCCATTTTTATGAGACGTTCGGTGATACTCTGGCGCTGCTCAATGACTATCCAAATTGTTGGTGCGATACTTCCGCTCTGGCCAATTTCTGGCGATCGAAGTACCTGTTCGAGTTGCTGGATCCGTCGCTGCTCGAGCGCAAGTACGGGGTGGTGATCGAGGATCCTTTTACTCGTTTCATACATGGGTCGGACTACCCCATTCCCATCACGCCGTTCGCTTTCATCGGCCGCACGAATCGCGCCAAACGCAGGCGCATCTCCAAATTGACCAACCCCTTGCAGATGGATATTGAACTCAAGCGCCTCGTCGGCGTACCGGACGAATGCCTGACGCGAACCGCACAAGTGCTCGCCATGCAGTAGTGAGCATCAATGTCTCCGGTTCATGGACACAGGCCCATTCGTCGGAGCGGCTCATCGAGGTCGGGCGGAACAGGCGATGTGAAAACGATATCTTCTCCCGTTTCCGGATGGGTCAGCGACAGTGACCGGGCGTGGAGCGCCAGGCGGTTCAATCCCCATCGCTCTCTCATCTCACGGTTGATGGCGCCCTTGCCGTAGTTCGCGTCACCGATCACGGGATGATTGATGTGCTTGAGGTGTCGGCGCACTTGATGCAGCCGGCCGGTCATCGGGGAAGCCTCCACCCATGAGACGTGTCTCGGCTCGATCTGCGCAATAGCCAGGCGGCGATAGTTTGTTATTGCTTCAACTCTCGGGCCACCCTCTCGGCGAGGTATTGGATG
>JAUVAN010000060.1 GCA_030591725.1 Deltaproteobacteria bacterium | reverse complement strand
GGACAACTTCTCGGAGCAGACGGTGCTGGCCGCGAGTACCTACTGGTGCGGACAGGGCAGTCCGTCCACCCGATCGGAGAACTGCCCGGAACACCAGTACTTCAAGATGATCCGCCTGTCCGACGACGCCACCTGCGCCGACGTGCTGGCCCTCACCGACTGCGATGAGGATCAGTTCACCTGCGAAACCAACGCGGTGCTGCCCCTCGACCCCAAAAACGACATGGAAACGGATTGCAGCCCCGACGACTGCGATTGATGGGGTCAGCGCTCATCCTTTGAAATGACGCGGGCCACCTCTTCGGGAGTGGTGAGGCCGACTCCGACGGCGTCGATGGCGGTCTTGAATAGAGATCGCATACCGGCCTCCCGGGCGTGTTGTTGTATGGCGTCGGCGGAAGCTCCATCGGCCACGAGTTTTCGGATCGGCTCGGTGACTTCGAGGATCTCGAAGAGGGCCGTGCGGCCGTTGTAACCCGATCCGGAGCAGATCTCACAACCCGTGCCATGAAACAGCTTGAAGTCCCTGGGCGGCGTGGCCATGTCCAGGTCTCGCATATCGTGTTCCGTGAAACCGCGTTCCTTTCTGCATCCCGTGCAGATTTTTCGCAGCAGTCGCTGGGCAATTACGGCGGTCAACGCGGAGTTAAGCGAATACGGCGCGACTCCGATCTCCAGCAATCGGGAAAATGCAGCTGCGGAAGAACCTGCGTGAACAGTAGTGATGATGAGGTGGCCTGTCATACCCGCCTGGACGGCGACGCGCGCCGTCTCGGGATCTCTGATTTCTCCCACCATGATCACGTCCGGATCCTGGCGAAGAATCGCGCGCAAACCCTTGTCGAAAGTGAAGTCCCTGGCCTCATCCACCTGAGACTGGTTGATCCTCTCCATGTCGAACTCGATCGGATCCTCCAGGGTGGCTATGGATCGAATCGCGTGGGTTTGTTTCTGGATGGCGCTCAGGCTCGCGTAGATTGTAGTGCTCTTGCCGGATCCCGTCGGTCCCGTGAGGATGATCATACCCTGGGGTTGCATGAGGAGACGGTGCATGATCCGTTGCTCGTGGTCGACCATTCCCAGCTCGGTGAAGTCCATGTAGTCATCGCCGCCGCCGAGGATTCGAATGACGATCCGCTCCCCGTGCAGGGTCGGCATGAACGCTATTCTGAAGTCGGCACTTGCCAGGCCCGAGCGTTCCAGCTCCACCTTGCTCTGACCGCTGCCGCCCTTTCCAAAGCGTCCGTCCTGCGGGAGAGCCTCCTTGTAGATCACCAGGTTTGAAAGGACCTTGAGCCGGTTGGCGATCGGTCCGGCAATGGTAGACGGGATGGTGGTCACGTCCTTCATCATGCCCTCGACGCGGTAACGAAGGGCCATGCCGGATCGCATGGGATCGAAATGAATGTCGGAAGCATCGGCAGCGATGGCCTGGAAGATCGTGTAGTCGACGATCAGTTTTATGTCCGGGTCCTCCTGTGCGGTCATCGTATCCACGTGGGTTGCCACCCGTTGGATATCCTCTTTGACGAACAGGCGCCTCAGATCCTGCCTCGGGGCCGATCGGCCCGATCCACCGAAAGGAATCAGGCTCAGGACGATCAGTGCGCCCGCGATTCCCAGCCACAGGGTGGGACCCGGGAGCGAGGTGATGACGCCCTGCATGCCGAGCGCCGACTCGATGGAGGTCCCGTGGCGGACGATCACTCCGACGAACGCGACCGCCAGTGCAACGTAAAATATCTTTAGATTGCGAATCATGAACGGAGGATACAAGGATCCGAAGTACATTGGAATACACTCGGCAGGCTCGTTGTTGTCAGCGTGGAGTGCGCCATGCACTACAAGACCCCATCCCGGCCTTCCCCTGAGATAGGGGAAGGGGAAGATGATGGAAACCTGCTTTGAATGGAGGAAACGATGGCATTTTCAAATAATTCACGTGGAGCAGGGAGATGGGCGGCTGTGCTCGCCCTGGTGCTGTTCGCGGCGGTGGCCTGCGGCGCGGCGAGCGCCAGGGACAAGAACAAGAAGCAAAACGGCCCGCTGTCGCCCACCACTTACGATCCGCAGATATCCCTGGCGCCGCTGGTCGACAAGGTCTCGCCCGCCGTGGTGAACATAAGGACCAGGACCACCGTCAGGGGCATGCAGGGCATGATGGGTCCCGAGGGACTGTTCGAGTTTTTCTTCGGCCGTCGTCAGGGGAGAGGAGATCCGTTCGGCAGGACGGAGCGAACTCTGCAGGCTGCGGGCTCTGGCTTCATCATCGATTCGGGAGGGCTCGTGGTTACCAATCATCACGTCATCAAGGATGTGGATGAAATAGAGGTGCAGCTCTCGGATGACAGGATCTTCATGGCGCAGGTCGTCGGGTCCGATCAAAGAACTGATGTGGCGCTGCTTCGCCTGGACAAGGCAAAAGGGTTGCCCACGGTGGAGTTCGGGGACTCGGAGGCCCTGAAGGTGGGGGATCGCGTGGTGGCCATCGGAAATCCGTTCGGTCTGGACCACACGGTCACTGCGGGGATCGTGTCGGCGAAAGAGCGAGTGATCGGCGCGGGGCCGTACGATGATTTCATCCAGACCGACGCATCCATCAACCCGGGAAACTCCGGAGGACCGCTCTTCGATCTCAGTGGTTACGTGATCGGGATAAACACCGCCGTCAATCGGAACGCCGAGGGGATCGGGTTCGCCATCCCTTCCAACCTGGCGCGGGATATGATCGAGGCGCTGAAAAACGGCGGCACGGTCGTCAGGGGTTGGCTGGGGGTCGTTCCCCAGCCGCTCACGGACGAGCTGGCCCAGGTGCTGGGTTTGCCCGACAAGGCCGGCGCGCTGGTTGCCAATGTCCAGGCGGATTCTCCTGCGAAAAAGGGCGGGTTGAAAGTGCGCGACGTGATCGTAAAGATCGATGGTAAAAAACTGAAGAATTCGCGGGGAATCTACCCCTTGATAGCCGGGCTCAAACCCGGGAAGACGGTTTCATTTTCGGTGATTCGCGACGGCAAGCGCAAAACGCTCAAAGTGAAGATCGGCACGAGGCCCGACGACGATGAGGCCGGCGACGGCTCGACCGGGAAGAAGAGCACAGTGACGCAAACGCCCAAGCTGGGTATACAGATCGACGATCTCAATGATAATCTGCGGCGCAGGCTCGGCGCCGAGGACGCAGTGCGCGGAGTGGTGGTGACAGAACTCGAAATGGACTCTCCGTTGAGAAAGGTGGTGCGCAAGGGGGATATCATCACGGAGTTGAACCGGGATCCCGTCGGAGATGTTGCAAGTTTTCGCGAGATCGTCACGAAGTTGGGCTCGGGAGACGATCTCCTTCTTCTCATTTACCGTCGGGGCGCATGGATATATCAGGTGGTCAGACTGTAGAAGCTGACCACAAAGGAGGTCTGTCTTGTCTGACCGCAGTAGTGGAAAGAGTGTTGTTGCCGGCGCGTTTGCGCCCTACGGAACCTCGATTTTTACGGACATGACCATGCTCGCCATCGAGCACGGCGCGATCAATCTCTCCCAGGGTTTTCCCGATTTCGACGGGCCGCTGGAGATACGGGAGGCAGCTGCGCGGGCCATTGTCGACGGGCCCAACCAGTACGCTCCGACAATCGGTGTGCCGTCTTTGAGGCGGGCGGTGGCGGACAAGATGAGCCGATTCCACAATCTGAGTCTCGATCCGGACCTTGAAGTGACCGCGCTGGCAGGGGCCACGGAGGGGCTCGCGGCCACGTTGCTCGGCCTGGTGGAGCCTGGAGACGAGGTGATCCTGCTCGAACCCAGCTACGATCTCTACCCGGCGATGATCGCCAGGGCTGGAGGTGTTCCGGTCTACGTGCCCCTCGAGAGGCCCGGATTCGGGTTGCCCCAAAAGGAACTGGCGGAGGCATTTGGACAGAGAACAAAGGCGATCGTCGTCAACAACCCACAGAATCCCTGCGGCAAGGTCTTTTCCCGCGAAGAACTGGAGCTGATCTCTTCGTTGTGCGAACAGCACGACGCCTATGCCATCGGCGACGAGGTGTACGAGCACCTGGTGTACGACGGAAGGGAGCACGTGACGCTCCTCGACGTGGAAGGGTTGCGCAAAAGGGCAGTGGTGATCTCCTCCACGGCCAAGACCTTCTCCATGACAGGCTGGAAGGTGGGTTACACGGCGGCGTGCCCCGAGCTGACCGAGGCCGTTCGCATGGCCCATCAGTTCCTCACCTACTGTACTCCCGGCGTGTTCCAGGAGGCGATGGCGACGGCCATCGGCATGGACGATAGTTACTACCGGGGTCTCCTGGAGAGCTACACCGGCAAGCGATCATGGCTTTGCGGCGCGCTGCGCGACATGGGGTTCGACGTGCTCGAACCCGAGGGAACATACTACTGCTCCATCGATATCGGCGACCTCGATTTTGAGGACGATCTCGCCTTTTGCCGTTACCTGGCCGAAAAGGTCGGCGTTGCCGCCATACCGTCGTCGTTCTTCTGGAAAGACAGGCGCGGCGGACGCGATCTCGTTCGTTTCTGTTTTTGCAAGAAGGACGAGACACTCGAAGAGGGGATCCGAAGGCTCGGAAAGTGGCGGGGGAGGTAAACGGCAAACGTTCTCCAAAGATGATATGCTCATCCCAATAAATGGAGGTGGGCTACAATGATCGATAAAAAAAATCTTCTACTGGGTTTGGTGATGGCCGCGTTCGTGTGCACTGTGGGCTGTTCGGACGGCTCGCCGGGCGGCTTCGACAGCGGGACGACCGATACTGACGCCGACACGGATACAGACACCGACGCTGACACCGATACGGATGCTGACTCGGATACCGATACCGACACGGACACCGATACGGATACCGACACGGATACCGACACCGGCAGTCCCCCCCTTACATTTCCCAGGCTGGTAGTGGCGGACAACCTTGGGGTGAAGATCTGGGACAATGTCGACGCCATTGCCGCCGACCAGCTCGCCGATGCCGTTCTCGCCGGCCCGAGCCTGGCGCTGGGATTGGCGCTGTACCAGGACAGGTTATTCGCGGCCAGCGGCACTCCCAACCACCCGATCTACATCTATGACAGTGCCGGCCTGCTCGCAGACGGCAGCTCCAACGATGACTTCATCCCCGAGACCGCTTTCAACGGCACCCCGCTGGGCGGGGTCTACGAGATGAGCGTGGACTCGTCGGGCAATCTGTGGGTGGACTATGGCTCCATCCGGATGTTCACCGGCGCGACCACCCTGGGCAGCACCTCCGGCTCACAGGCCCAGTTCACTCATGTCTGGGGGCCGCAGATCCACTCCATGGCCTCTGATGTCGCGGGCAACAAGCTTCTGGGTGGGCAGGTCTCGGGCGCCGGGATCATCGTCTGGGACGACCCGGTATCCAGCTCGGGCGAGGCCAACGACGAGGATTGGCAGCTTCTGGGCGGGATTAGCCCGGCGTCCGTCGCCATTCATGGCGGAAGGCTTTACGTCGGGTGCTTCAATCCTCCTTACATGAAGATCTGGAACGGCATCTCCTCGATCACAGCGGGTGCTCCGGCCGACGCCGACATGGGGGCGGTCGGCTCGAACCTTTCGGCTGTCAGGCACATTTTCCTGCGAGATGATATCCTGGTGGTGACCCAGGAGGGCGACGACAAGGTCAACATCTACGAGAATGCAGGCAGCATCACGGGGGATACGCTTCCCGATTCCGAGATCACCCACGCTTCCATGAACATGCCCCGGCAATCGTACCTGGATGTCGATGACAACCTGTACGTCAGGGACACGGACGGCATCCTGATCTTTGAAAACGCAACCACTGCTCCGGTTTTCAAGACCGAGTTGGCGATGGATTTCTCCTCGCCCAAGGACTTCCTGCTGATGGAGTGATGAAGTGTCTGGCACCCTTTGGGGGGGGCGAGACGTGGTTCAGTTACATGCCAGATCAATCAACCCGATCAAGTTGGCCAGGCGCGTGTCGTTGAAGTATCCGAGGTTTGGACCGGCGGTGGGGCCGGGAGGCCCGATATCGTCGATCGGGGTGCTGCTGTGACCCTGGTTCATCAGATAGTCGTCGTAGGTGTAATTGCCGGGTGGTTGCGTCAACGTGCCGTTGCTATCCATTAGCTGGCGTGCTTCTCCGATCAGTGCATGGAACTCCGCTATGCGCGCATCCTGGTTCTCAACGTTGTAAAGCCCGCCGCTGGTAGTGTTGGTGACGTCGACCATATTCTCCAGGAACTCGCAGTAACGGTCATTGTATTCGGGAACTTCATAGCTCAACCGGTTGAGTGGCGCCTGCGCGCCGCAGGGGCGCAAGAGGTCGACGGTGAAGACGTCTTCGACTCCCATGCAGTCGAACGAACCGTACGCTTCGTTGGTGTCCCAGGGGATCGTCTCGAACTTGTCGGTCACCGGGTTATGATAGACGTACAGGTTGTGATTCATTGTGTAGTAGGCGTCGAGATTCGAAATCACCAGAGTCCAGGCCTGGTATCTCAGATAGCTGTCAACATCCATCACTTCTTCGAGAGCCGCCCGGTTGGTCTCGCCCGGATCGTTCAGGACATCGGCGATCGCCTTTGTCAACGCCGTGATGTCCTCGAAGGTGTTCATGGTGTCATTGTCCTCGTTCGTTTTCAGCACCAGCCCGGTTTCGGCGACCGCGTCTCCGTAGCTGTCCGGTCCGGCGGTCGGACCGAGGTAGCTGAAGTCGTAGTCGGAATAGAGCTTGTACAGGTTGCCGTCATCGACGGAATCTTCGGTGCCGTAGTTGTCCCTGAGGAAGCGATGATCCACTTGCTGGACCATCGTGAAAACACCGTGCAGCGCGCCGTCAACGGTTAGCTCGGCAAATGACGTGCGTGATGCGATCAACCCACAGTCTATTGCCAGATCGTAGGAGAGAACCTCACGCATCATGGAGGGATCCTTGGTGGCGTTGTTCAGGCTGAAGCGATCGACGCAGTGGAACCGCTGGCCGTCCACGTACTCCTCGAAATGGATTTTGAGAGACTTCGTGTTGGTTGGTCCCGACATCATAAGAGATGAATTGCCCTTCACCCGGACGCCGACGTCGCTCATTGATTCGCCGTCAATGGTGATCGTCGCCCGGTAGTACACCTCGGTGTCCTTCTCCAGCGCCATCTGTGTCCATGAACCCGGATCGTCGAAGTCGATGCTTATCTGCACAACGTGATCCCGGGTGAAGAAGGCGGCAAACTCGGCGCTCCAATCGCACTCGTCGTCCGAGTCGGTGTCCGTGTCCGGACCGGAATCGGTCCCTCCGTCTGCGGAAGAAGATATTGTTCCGTTGCACGCAAATCCGCAGGCCAGCCCGACAAGCAGCAGGGCTGCAAAAGCAGTTTTTCTCAAATCAATCATCTGTTATTTCCTCTGTTTGAGTTCCTTGCCGATGTCGTAGGCTCCACCGATCGACTCCCCCATGGACCAGTACTCTCCCACCGAGGTGGAGTAGGCCAGAGGATCAAGCGAGGGCACATCGATCTTTCCGTCTTCGCGCACGAGTTCCCCGTTTGCGTGTATCTCCATCACCTCGCCGACGAACCAGGTGTGGGTGCCCAGCTCCAGGCTCTTGAACAGGCGGCACTCCACGTTTACCGGGCACACGTCGATAAGCGGCGCGTCAACCAGCGCCCCCGACGTCGTCCCCATGTCGATATGTTCGAGCTTGTCCGGCCGGCGGGCGCCTGAAACGATTCCGAGGTAGTCTACCTCCACAGCGAGGGTCGTTTTGGGAACGTTGATGGTGAAGGCTTTTTGCCGCTGGATATTGGCGAAGGTCAACCTTGTGCTCCGCACTGCAACCCCGAGGCAAGGTGGGGAGTGACAGCAGGCTGCGGCCCAGGCGGCGGTCATGGCGTTCGCGGTGCCGTCGTCGTTATAAGTACCCACGAGAACGGCCGGCATCGGAAAGATTGTGGGCGAGGGTCCGAGGCGTTTTTTCATGATGGTCTCCGTTTTTGAAGTCACCCGTAAACGGACTGTCGGGTGTGGCTGGAGTCGCTGTTCCGATGTCGCAGCTCTGCGGTGGTTTCGCGAAATCGGCGAACGATGACGGGGAGCATGGAAGCGGCGATGCTGGGCCGATCCTTGAGCAGACCCTGCATGGCCCACTGGGTCAGCACCAGGGTCACCACATCGCCGATCGCTTTTATCGAGGCGACGCGCTCCGCTCCGTCGATGATGGACATCTCGCCGACCATCGCCCCTTGCCCGAGCTCTGCCAGAAGAACGATCTCGCCGTCATCGAGCTCCTCCTCCACCACCACCGCGCCGGATACTACGAGGAACGCGGCCACTCCCCTCTCACCCTGGCGGCAGAGGTAATCGCCGTCACCGTAATTGGATTCGCCGCACGACCTGGCCACCGCCTTGAGATCCCGCGAGCCCAGATGAGCGAAGATCTCCACACGCGACAGGAACTCCTTTATTACTTTCCAGTGCAAAGTCTATTTCCCCTTGATCGCGGAACCGATGAGCTCCTTTGCAGCCGCTCTGATCTTTGGCGTAACCACTTCTCCTCCCAGCATCCGCGCGATCTCTTCTACCCTATCTTTTGACTCGATGCGATCGACCATGGTGCTGGTGCGCCCTTCCTTCTCGATCTTGGACACCTTGAAATGCGCGTCCGCCATGGCCGAGATCTGCGGGAGGTGAGTTATGCAGATCACCTGATGGTGTTTCGCCACCTCCGCGAGCTTGCGCCCGACCGCGTTGGCCACGGCGCCTCCGATCCCCGCGTCGACCTCGTCGAACACGTAGGTGCCCACCGGCCCGACACCGGCCAGCACGCGCTTGAGGGCGAGCATCATTCTGGACAGCTCACCGCCGGATGCCACGGCCCGAAGAGGGTGCGCCCCCTCCCCTGGATTGAGGGTCACCAGGAACTCCACTCGATCCCAGCCGCTGGAGGTCGGCCCCTTATCGGTCCTCGTGAGCGTCACTTCGAAGGTCGCGTTTTCGAACGAAAGATCCCCGAGTTCCCGGGAGACAGCCCGACTCATTTTGGACGCCGCCTTTTGACGGAAGGACGTGAGGGCGCCTGCGCGCTCTTTTGCCTCCTTCGACCGGTCGTCCACGAGCTGCCGCACCTTCGCGAGGGAGTCCTCGTAGCGCGAGAGCGTGTCCTTTTCCGAAGCGAGGGAATCGCGCAGGGCGAGCACTCCGGCGAGATCCGTCCTGTGTTTCATGGTGAGCTTGCGAAGTGCCTCCCGGCGATCCTGAAGCTGCTCGAGGCGCTTCGGATCGGCTTCGATGGACTGGCCGTAACGGGAGAGGGACCGCGCTGCGTCCTCGATCAGCACCGCCGCTTCCGAGAGTTGCCTGGCGTCCTGGGTGAGAGACTCGTCGTACCGGGTGACGTCATCAAGCGCGTTGCTGAGGGCGCCGATCCGCTCGAAGATGGAACCATCGGTCTCGTAGAGTTCGTGCGCGCCGCGCCTGGCTGTGTCGAGCAGGACGCCCTGGTGCACAAGGAGAGAGATCTCCCTGTCGAGCTCGTCGAGTTCGCCGGCCGATGGCGCGAGGGAATCGATCTCCTCTATCTGGAACTCTATGTAGTCGAGCTTTCCGGCCCGGTCGTGCTCCTTGTCCTTGAGCTCGAGGTACTCCTTTTCAGTTTCGTGCAGGCGCCGGTATGTCGAGGCCATCTCCTCGACTTGCCTGGAGTGACCGCCGAAACCGTCCAGCATGTCGAGCTGGTTCGACGATTCGGTGAGAGAGTGGTGTTCGTGCTGACCCATGATGCTGGCGAGGCCTTCCGCCAGGCTGGACAGCACTCCGAGGGAGGCCAGCTTGCCGTTGACGTAGCAACGGTGGCGGCCCTGTGCAGGGATCACTCGGCGAACGAGCAGCTCGTCGTCGACGGGGAAGCCCGCGTCTTTTAGCCTGGCGTTGACCGCCGGTTCGTCTACCACATCGAACAACCCTTCAATCGTGGCCTCCTTCGATCCCTTGCAAACCAGGTCGGTCCGGGCTCTCCTTCCCAGCAGGAGATCCAGGGCGGTAACCACGAGAGATTTTCCGGCGCCGGTCTCGCCGGTCATGGCGTTGAAGCCATTCGAGAGATCGAGATCGAGGTTTTCAATCAGGACCAGATCTCTGACTCTCAGGTGGGCAAGCATCAGTTTCCTTGTCCGACATCCTGCGCCAGCACTTCATCGGCCACCTGCTTCGCGGTGGAGTCTCCGTACAATGCCCGCACCAGTTCCACGGCAAACTCCAGCGCCGTGCCGGGGCCTCTGCTTGTCATGAGCTTGCCGGAGATCACGACCCTGTCCTGCCGGTAGCCGTCCGTTGGGAGGTCGGGGGCCATGCCCGGATAACTGGTGAACTGTTCCCCGTCGAGGATACCGGCTCGATCGAGCGCGATGGGCGCCGCGCAGATGGCGGCCACTATCTTGCCCGCGCCCCTCATCTTCACGAGGGTCTCTATAACCCTGCGATCGTCACGCAGACTGGCGGACGCAGGCATTCCTCCGGGCAGAACAATCATATCGAATTCATTTTCGGCGAGCGCGCTATCGAGGGTGCAGTCCGGCATCATCACAACGTCGGAGCGACCCTTGATGGGTCCTTCTTCGAGCCCGGCAGCGATCACAGTCGCCCCTGCGCGTCTCAGGATGTCAATTATCGACATGGCCTCGATCTCCTCGAAGCCGTCTGCCATTGGTACCAGCACGTATTTCTCCATGGAATTCACTTTCTACAATAAGAGCCTACCGGGATAGGCTCCAAGAGTGGCTGTCATCATCACCGGCTTACGGTACGAAAAAGCTACCAGAACCTGAGTGCTTGTCCAGCGATCGGGCCGCTTGACCAGTTCTATTACCGTCGATAAGGTTACGCGTTCTGTTCTGGGTTCGGTAGATACCTCATTTGACGGGTGGAGGGAGATTCGAATGAAACGAGGAGTGCTGGAACTGATCGCGGGGATACTGGCCATGGTTTTCATAGTCATGGGTATCTCCATGCCTGAGATCTCGCCGGTCGCCCTGGTTTCCGTTGGGCTGATCGGATTTCTTGTGGTGTCGAGATTTGTCGTACTGCGCAACATTGACAGACAGACACTCAAGTTCAAGGAGCTGACTTCGGCCGCGAGCGACGCCATCCTGAACCTTTCCGAAGGCATCAATGAACAGCGGGGGATAATCTCCAACTCCAACGAGTCCATCGAGGACATGTCCGGTTCCCTCAAGGACATTTCCACTCATGTGGAGACACTGGCGACCTCGGCGGAGGAGAGTTCCTCCTCGATCCTGGAGATGACCACCACCAACGAGGAGGTGGCGGAGAATATGTCCTCCATGGGTAACTCGGTGAGAGAGACCGTCAGCTCCATCGGGGAAATGGCTTACTCGGTCAAGGAAGTAGCCACCAATATCGAGGCGCTCTCCACGACCTCGGAGGAGACGTCGTCGGCCATGAATCAGATGGACGTGTCCATCGATCAGGTACAATCCAACGCAAACGAGATGGCCCTCATTTCAGAAGACGTGGCCCGGGACGGGGAGCGCGCGGCGGAGTCGGTTGCCAAGACCTTGCAGGTCATCAACGAGATCAAGGCAACGAGTCAGGAGGCGGTAGACGTCATCGTCAACCTCGGTCAGAAGATCGAGGCCATCGGTCAGATCCTGAGCGTGATAGACGATGTGGCCGAGCAGACAAATTTGCTGGCGCTCAATGCGGCGATAATCGCGGCCCAGGCAGGGGAGCACGGCAAGGGGTTTGCGGTCGTCGCCGACGAGATAAAGGATCTGGCAGAACGGTCCGGCGTATCCACCAAGGAGATCGCAAGCCTGATCAAGACGATTCAGTCTGAATCAAGAAACGCCATCGCCGCCGTGGAGCGCGGAAATATCAACGTGGACAAGGGCGTGGAGGTATCTAACGAGGCCGAGGTGGCGCTTGGGCAGATCCTGGCGATCTCCCAGAAGTCGACCAACATGATGCGGATCATCGCAAGGGCCACCATAGAGCAATCCAAGGGATCGAAGCAGGTCACCAACGCCATCGGCCGGATCGCCGAGACGGTGCAGCAGATCTCCAAGGCCACGACCGAGCAGGCGCGGGGATCGGAGCTGATCATCAAGGGTGCCGAGAGGATGCGGTCCATCACCCAGCATGTGGAGCGGTCGACCCAGGAACAGGCAAAGGGTGGGCGGCAGATAACGGGCGCCATCGAGTCCATTTCCAAGATGGTCAACCAGTTGAATATGGCCCATCACCAGCAGAGAAAAGGCACTGCTCGGGTTCTGGATTTCTCCCGCCGTGTGGATCAGATTTCCAGGGAACAGGAGACCAACCTGGAAAATGTGCGTATAGCGTTCGAGGCGATCATCAAAACCATGCCGAGTCAGGACTGACAACTTGCCTGGAAAGAAATAAAGTGTTTGGCATCGGCTGGACTGAATTCATCGTCATAGCGCTGGTCCTGATGATTTTTGTCGGACCCAAAAACCTCCCCCCGCTCCTGCGCAAGGTCGGAGGGATCATGGCGGAGTTCAAGTCGGCGAGCCGCGAGCTTCGAAATCAACTCGACGTGGAGGTAAAGGCGCTTGAACTCGATCAGGCCAAGGCGGCAATAAAGGATTTCGGCAAGGATGTTCTGGGGGAAGCCGCCAAACCGTACGAGGAATTGAAGAGGGCCGATCGCGAGATCAAGGCCGGCATTTACGAGACTCACGAAGAAATCAGGAAGGACATCTCCCGCCACCTCGGTCCGGACGGCAAGCCGGTGGCGAGTAAACCTGCGAAGGAGAGCGAGGGTGAGGGCGTGAGCGAGGAGAAACCGGTCGAGAGCGAGGGCGCGAGCGAGGAGAAACCGGTCAAGGACGATGTGGAGATGGGCAAGTGAGCGACGGGAAAGACGACGGAAAAGATAGCGGCAAGATGACCTTCCTCGAACACCTCGAGGAGCTGCGTCGGCGCCTGGTGTTTTGTGCTCTTTCAGTTCTCGCCGGGATGATCATATGCTGGTTCTTCCGCGAGCAGATAAGAGCCTTCCTCGAGGCCCCCCTGTACGAGGCGTGGGCCACGGTTCCGGGACTACCGGAGCCAGAGCCCCTCCGGTTCAAGAGCTTGCTCGAGCCGTTTGTCGCCTATCTCAAACTCTCCGCGCTCGGCGGCGTGTTCCTGGCGGCGCCGGTGCTCATGTACAATCTCTGGAAATTCATTGCGCCGGGACTCTACTCAAAAGAGAAGAAGATGGTGCTGCCCTTCGTTTTCGTTTCCTCGCTTCTGTTTGTGGGCGGCTCCACCATGGCCTATGCCATTGTTTTTCCCATCGGGTTCTCTTTCTTTCTCGATTTCGCCGCCGGCGGTGAGGTGAAAACATACGATGCAACTGTAGAGATAATTCCAGGCGAAGAACTCGAAAAGATGGCCAAGGAGGTCGCTGCCCCGATAGCGCCGAAGGTTGCCCCGCATGTCCCGCATGAACAGATTGGGGGTGTGGACGCGGGTGTCATCGACGGAGGTCCGGTCGAAGTTGACGCCGGCGTGGACGGGGGCGCGGCTGCTCATGCGCGGGAGATGGAGATCGTCGATACTTCGCGAAGGGCGACGCAAGATGATGCGGGACCGGATCCGCCGGGAGTGGAAGAAGATATTGCCTGGTGGGAGATGGCCCTGAACAGGCTCCTGTCGCAGTCCTGCGGCACGCTCGAAGCCAGGCGGGGCGAGACCGGAACCGTGATCCTCACCTACACATGGGATCTGAACAATTGCAGCAATATGCCCGAGCTGTCCACGCTCACTCGGGGCGACGAGGAGGTTGAGGTCGAGTGGAACGAAGTGGAGATGCCCGCAGAAGGCACCGTGGTGTTCGAGACCCTGGATACGGGCCTCGAATTGGGCATGCAGGAGTACGAACTGAGTGTTGTGGTCTTGCCCGAAGACCATGGCAAGCTGCTCCCGATGCTGATGGTCAAGGATTACCTTTCCTTCGCCATCAGACTTCTGCTCGCCTTCGGCATTGTTTTCGAGCTGCCGATCCTGATCGTATTCCTGGCCCTGGCCGGGATCGTGAATTACAGGCAGTTACTCAAGTTCAGCAAGTGGTTCATCGTTCTGTCAGTGGTGATCTCGGCAATGCTGACGCCACCGGACGTGATCACGCAGATTCTGTTGGCGACACCGTTGACGATTCTCTACTTCCTGTCGATTCTGGTGGCGTATATCTTCGGTCCCAAGCTCGACGACTGATAGCGTTCGTCAGGAGATGTTGTCGCAACCCCCCGGCTTGATCCTGCAATACAGGCGGCGGACGCGGCGGCCGTAGCCGTTGCGCTTGCACTTGCCGGAATTGTACGCGGAGAGCCACAACTCCATATCGTCAGCGCCGCACTCCTCCTGCCAGTAGTGGAGATGGCCCACGCCCACCCGGATGTTCGGCCTTGCGTCCTTCAGGTCGGCCCTTGTGATGGATCGGGTGAGGGTGCCCCGGGGCATGATCTGCATGAGGCCGACTTCCCCGCGCTTGCCCTTGACCTTTGCGCGAAAGCTGCTCTCCCGAAAAATGATTGCGGCGACCACGAAAGGATCCACCTCCGGCTGGACCGCGAGGGATTCTTCCACGATGATGGTAGCGTATTTTTCCGCTCTTAGTTGTGCATTGTCGGTCTTCCACAGGGGAAGGAGCGACAGGATTGCTGCGGTAACGGCGGCTGCGAGGCTTTCCATTCAGTTCACAATATTCCTCTTGCGGGCGCCCCTTGACCCGTCGTTCCCAGTACACAATGTAAAGTATTACGCTCTTTCGTGTACCGTCAAGACCCCGGTGGTCCAATTCGGGCCATCCTGCTTAGCTCGGCAGCAGCCGAGCGGCGCAGGACAAACGTCCTCCAAGGTCCAAGATCGAAGACGTCTGTCCGCTGTCGGATGCGACCAGGCAATGCTGGTCTGATGGGAAAGGAAGGTGACGATGCCGCCTTGAAATTCAGAAGAGTCGTCCAACGGGTGCAAATCCCG